>CALYSG010000174.1 GCA_945485605.1 uncultured Clostridia bacterium | reverse complement strand
TTTTAGCGGCTGGTTTGCGAAGGAACACGTGAATAACAGCGGGCTGCGACGGCGGAAAAGACTTGCCTGCCTTTCGCCCTCTTTTTCGTTTGTAATAAAGGATAGTATGTGGTATAATCAGCGTGACAAAATGGGATTTGTCGGGAACCTATGATAAGGCAAAAGGGCAATGCAGAATGAAAACAAAGAAACAGGGCAACAACTGGACAGCGTACTATGACCACGAAACGGGGAGGTACTTTGCCGAGATCATGTACACGAGCCGCGAGGGGCGCGAGCAGTACGATTATGAGATCACGCAGGATATTTACAGCCGACTCGGCACGTTTGGCGACGACACAGAAAACGAAAGGCTGATCAGGACCGCGAAGCTGACGTATTCTTTTGAAAATACTATGTACGGCACGCTCGGCCCTGAGAGAACCGTCTGGAACGAGGAAGCCAACGAAGCAATGAAAGAAACCGTTCGGAAGCAGGAACAGAAAAGAAAAAATGGTCGGCATTCCGACGAATAACAGCAATAACGCTTTCTTTATGAGGACGCAGGGAGAAATTATGTACTTTTAACATCACGTACATCAACCATTACAGAGGCCTCTTGGAGGAGGATGGCGAAGGCGTTCTTCTCCGCGAGGACGCCGAGGTCTGGCCGGCATCCGTAAAGAATTGGGCAAATGAATACTACGTTCTCAGCGTTACCGAGGGCATCACCGGTCTCCGCGAGAAATATCTCGAGGCCTTCCCGATGATCGGCTGTCTTATCCTGAACCGGTCGATCGTTTCGGTCGGAGTCACTCCTGCGCTTATCAAGCGGATGCGCAGAAGAAAAGTGCTGATACGCGGCGAATACGATTCTTTTCCGAAATCTTCGCAAAGGGAAACGGGCTCGATTTTCTGCTCAGCGACATCCATCTTGCCGACGACGATATAGAGGTCGCTCACGAGCACGATATCATCACCCTCCGTTTTCACACAGCTGCTTTCAAACGATTCGCTCCGGCGTTTTCTCGAATCAGCGAACCTCCGATGTGAGAAGAAATAGCTTACGCGGTAGTGGATGTTGACCTGCCCTTATTGCGGCTCATCCCGTTTGCAAACCACCGGCGGCGAGATTTATCTCAGCATTACATATGTGCCGTTTGAAACAACAAAACAATACACCGCTTACGCTCCCGATAAGCATCCGGAAGCGGAAACGGTGAAAATCAAAATTTACAGCGATATGAAATAGGGGGACTTACTGTGAAAATAGTACACTGTCATCGTTGCGGTAAATCGTTGAGAACTGACGATTATAATACCAATGGCAAAGTCTATTACTGCGTGTTCTGCGCGCCGATAGTCCGTCAAGAGGAGTGGGACGCACAACACGGTGCTAAAGGCGGCTGGGCGGATAAGGACGGAAATGTCTATACGGAATACCGTGACGGCCGCATCGAAAAGAAAAGCTCAAAGCGTGTTACTTTTGAATTTTGGCGGACAATTATCATTTTGGCGCTTATCGTCGCCGTTACATTTACCGGAATTCGCTATTATTCCTATTCTAAAAATGAAAGCAATCTCCTTGCAATGTTTGAAATTACCCAGACCGAATCGGGAGATGGCTCGAATGTCATAAGCGCCGCGCTTTCGGGAAGCAGTACATATCCAGTCTATAACTTTAACGTTTCTCAAAAGAAAGAAGGCTTTATCTCAAACATTTTCGGATCGTCAAAAGACTATGCTATGGCTGCTAATTTTACAGTGGACGGCAAGACAGCTTACTACTACCATTTTAACGGTTACGATTTTGGTACAGGGCTTGACGGTGAGTTTTATCTCACAGAGATAAACGGTAAACGGGCGATCATTGATAACGACCGGGGCAAGGTCTATATGGAAGGCTCGGAGTTTTTCGATGAGCATATCGAGAAACTGGAGGCGTTTAATCCGACTGAGGTATTGAGGCCACTTACAGAACAAGTGTCTGGCGGCGAATACGGTATCAACTCGCAATACTATGTCCTGAAAAAGGACGGTGTACTTTTGAGCTGCTCTGGGGACGGCGGGCGCGTTAACGCACTCACCGGCAGCGGAGATGAAAGATTGAGCTATCGGTTACAGTGCTACAAATCCACTGAGCGCAAATTGCCGGACTATTCGGAATATGACATTGTAGAGTAACCACAGACCGAAAGAAATATGAATTATTGGACTGTTTGGAATGATGTCGTATGACAAGCAATTGAAACCCTGATTGACGGGACCGCTTCAAACGCAGTTTTTGAAAAGGCGCATAAACGGGTGAGAAGGACCAGATACGACAAAAGCCTTTGGGAAAGGTGCTTCGTCTTTGCTTCGGTCAGGTTTACGGCCTTGAAGAGTCCTGTACCAACATGCGGAGATAGACGTATACGGTTCGGCATGATGGTCGGTGGATCATCACGGCAGATTTGACAAGGAGAACCTCGAATTGGTTAAAAGTTTTTTTGAAAAACATCCGGATCTCACCCGGCTCCTTTGACGGCGGATATTCCTATCAGTTTAAACTGATGT
>CALYSG010000173.1 GCA_945485605.1 uncultured Clostridia bacterium | reverse complement strand
TATTTTATGATATAATCAGTTTAAATCAATAAGGAAAAGAGAAAAAACAGATGAAAAAGTTAATTTCACTCGCACTCGTACTCATTCTCTCGCTTGCGCTTTTGGCAGGCTGCACGACTCCGGAATATACCGGAAAAGACAGCGGGACAGATGGCACTACCACCGTTAAACCCGCCGATACAGACGATCCCGATGACAAAAAGGACGATACCGTCGTCCGCGTCGCGGGGCTTAACGGTCCGACGACCATGGGCATCGTAAAGTTGATGGCTGACAACGAAGAAGGCAAGGCAAAGAACAATTACAGCTTCAATATCTACACCGGCGCGACAGAGATCACTCCCCTTCTCGCAAAGGGAGAGCTTGACATAGCCCTCATTCCCGCGAACCTTGCCGCAAACCTCTACAACAAGACCGACAAGTCACTTGAGGTCCTCGCCATAAATACGCTCGGAGTCGTTTATGTTGTCGAAAAAGGCGACACGGTAAACTCGGTCTCAGACCTCAAGGGCAAAACCGTATACGCCCCCGCAACCCTCAAGGGCGCCGCCCCCGAGCTCGCGTTCCGCTATATCCTTAACAGCAACGGGATCGATCCCGACAAGGATGTGACATTTGAATGGAAGAGCGAGCCGACCGAGATCGTCGCAACACTCAAGAAAGCCGGAAGCGGCATAGCTCTCGTGCCCCAGCCCTTTGCGACCGTAGCGGCAAGCTCGATCGAAGGTCTTCGCACGGTCATCGACGTAAACGCCGAATGGGATAAGCTGAACACCGGAAGCTCTTTCATCACCGGTGTCGCCGTCGTCCGCCGCGAATTTGCCGAAGCTCACCCCACTCTGATTAAAAATTTCCTTGAAGAATACAAGGCTTCGGTCACATACCTCAATGAAAATGTCACCGAGGCGGCAAAGCTCGTCGAAAAGTACAATATCACAAAAGCCGCCGTCGCCGAGAAGGCTATCCCGAAATGCAATATCACCTTTGTCGAAGGCGCGGAAATGAAAACAAAGGTCGAAGGCTTCCTAAAGATCCTCTTTGACATGAAGCCCGAAGCTGTCGGAGGATCAATGCCCGGCAATGACTTCTACTATGAAAGCAAGTAAAAAAACATTTTTAGCAAAAACAGCGGCAGTCCTGCTTGCCCTCGCGGTATGGCAGGCTGTCGCCATGCTCATAGATTCCGATCTGATCCTCGTTACACCTATCGAGGTTTTTAAGCGGCTCTTCACGGTCTGGCGCGAGCCGGGCTTTTTTGCCTCTCTGACTTTCACCTCATCGAAAATAATTCTCGGCTTTCTCGCGGCTTTCGTCCTCGGGATAGGTCTCGGAGCGCTCGCGGGACGTTTCCGCGCCGTCGAGATACTTCTCTGGCCGTGGATGCTGACCGTAAAATCCGTTCCGATCGCATCATTTGTTTTGATAATACTGCTCTTTGTCTCGTCGGCTGACATATCGGTCTTCATCTCATTTCTGATCGTCCTTCCGATAATCTACACGAACGTGCTCTCCGGAATAAAAAACACCGACCAAAAGATGCTCGAGGCGGCTTGTCTTTTCGGAACGCCGTTAAAATACCGTCTGCTCTATATATGGCTTCCGAAGATAAAGCCCTACCTTATTTCGGCGTCGTCGGTCGGTTGCGGACTTGCCTTCAAGGCGGGGGTTGCCGCAGAACTTATAGGTATTCCGACCGGCTCTGTCGGCGAGGCACTCTATAATTCCAAGATATATCTCAATACAGCCGATCTATTCGCATGGACGGTGATAATAATTCTTATGAGCGTAATTTTCGAGAAGCTTTTCATATTTCTTTTAAGGCTCGCGTTTGCCGGATCGGAGAAGCTATGAACGATATAATTATTAAAGACCTTTGCAAGTCCTTTGGCGAAAAGAAGGTGCTCGAAAACTTCTCGGTGACCTTCCCCGCAGGATCGGTGAGCTGCATCATGGCACCGTCCGGTGCGGGAAAGACCACACTTATATCGATAATTCAGGGTTTCGTCAAGCCCGACAGCGGAAGCATAAGCGGCAACGAAGTACCTATGTCGGCGGTCTTTCAGGAGGACAGGCTCTGCGAGGATTTTAACGCAGTATCAAACGTCCGCTTCTCCTGCAGCTCAAAGAAAAATAAGAAGAGCAAAGAAGAGATCGTCTCCTGCCTCACCTCTCTCGGACTCGGTGACAGCCTCGGAAAGCCCGTGCGCGAGTTTTCGGGCGGTATGAAGCGCCGCGTCGCGATCGCTCGTGCGCTAATGGCGGAATATGAGCTGCTTTTCCTTGACGAGCCCTTCAAGGGTCTTGACGAAGAGCTTAAGGTCTCGGTCGCCGAATATATAAGAGCCTCCGCCGCCGGAAAGACCGTAATAGCAGTCTCGCACGACGAATCGGAGGCGGCTCTGCTCGGAGCGACTATCATTAAAATGTAATACGAAAAAGCAACCGTTTGCCGCTTTTCATAAGGATAATTATCAGAAGCGCAGCAATCGGACTGTAAGGACGAACATTTTTTCTGTTCGTCCTTTTTGTATCACGGG
>CALYSG010000172.1 GCA_945485605.1 uncultured Clostridia bacterium | reverse complement strand
AGTGTTATTGATTATGATAAAACAATCCTTCCTTGATTACTGCCTAGGCACATTCGGCACGTTGCCGGACTATCCGTTTGACGAGGATTTTGAAACTGCGGTACTTCGTCACGCCGACAACCACAAGTGGTTTGCGCTCCTGATGAAGGTATCACGGCGGAAATTCGGCTTCGACAGCGACGAAACGGTCGATATTGTCAACCTGAAATTGCCAGTTGAAATGTTCGGCTCGTTCGACAAAGCCGACGGCGTTTACCCGGCGTATCATATGAACAAGCTGCACTGGATTTCGGTTCCGCTTCCTGATGCGACGGACGAAACGATTGCGTTCCTCACGAGCGTCAGTTACGAGGCGACCAAATCCAAACCGCGCAGGAGCAGGCAGCCATGAAATATACAACGAAAAAGATCTGCATTCCGGCGAGCGAGCGAGAGAAAGTTGAAGCTGCTGATCCTTTCCCCGAAGAACAAAAGCACGGATCGCACGGGCGTTCTGTGGATTCACGGCGGCGGATATGTGACCGGAATGGCAGGCATGGTGCATATGTCTCACGCGAAAAACCTTGTGCGGAAAGTCGTCGTTTCGCCGGAATACCGTCTTGCAGGTCAAGCCCCGTATCCGGCGGCACCGGAAGATTGCCATGCGGCACTGGTCTACCTGAAAGAACACGCAGCAGAGCTTGGCGTGCGTTTTGATCAGATCATGGTCGGCGGCGAAAGCGCAGGCGGAGAACTTGCGGCGGCGCTCTGTATGTATGAAAAAGACACCGACGGCGTCAGCGTTGCATTTCAGATGCCGCTTTACCCGATGATCGATTGCGAGGATACCGAAACCTCAAAAGACAACCATGCGCCCGTCTGGAACACAAAACGCAACCATTACGGCTGGAAAAAGTACCTTGCCGGGCTTTCGGGCGAGATTCCGTGCTACGCTTCCGCGGCAAGGAGGAAAGACTATTCCGGGCTTCCGCCGGCATATACCTTCGTTTCCACCGCCGAGCCGTTCTATGCGGAGACAGTCACCTATATAGAAAATCTGCGCGCAGCGGGCGTTCCTGCCGAAATCGACATTTATCCGGGACTTTACCACGCATTCGATATGCTGACCCCGTGGCGGAAAGTCAGCAAAATTGCCGCCGAGTGCTTCGATGAGCAGTTTCTCTATGCGCAAAAGCACTATTTTGCAGAGCAAAGAAAATGAAATATGCAAAAAGGACAGGCGTCAAAACCTGTCCTTTTCTATCGGAACAATACCGGAAGGAAGTGGAGGTATAGTTCCGCATATAGTTCCGAACATTGTTCCGATAATAGTTCCGATAGAATTACAAAAGCGGAGTTTTTGCATCGCTGTAGGCAAAGAAAACAGTTCAAATTGGGATGCGGTAAAAATTCGTATTTACACTTTTTTGCCGCATGGGTTTGATATGATAATCAAAGCCAAACGGTTAACTGCTACTTTCACCGATGCTGAACATTGCAGCAAGATCTTTTATAGAATATTCCTGCTCTCTGTCAAACTCATTCCGAAATGCTGAAGCGATGGGATTGTTACCGAGCTTGCTCATAATAATATGCCCGGTTTCATGTGCCAAAGCAAAGCGTCTCTTTTTTATATTGGCTTCCTGACGCAAATACTCATCGACAATAATTGTTCTCGCAGGAGGGGTAAAAAATACTCGTATGCCGTTGCGCCAAAGCCACAGAGATCCTTTTCCGTCCGCAAGAAAAGCCATTTTGCCTGTATCTTTTTCGGCAAGCTTGTCATATATAATGCGATACCCGAGAAAATTTACTATGAAGTCCTCTATATCAGTAGATTTCCCCTGAATAAAAGTCTGGTATTGATATTTTCGGATCAAGCCTTCGCCGATCTCATCAATTTCTTCGTTGGTTCAATAATAATCCAATCGTCTTTCCTCCCGCTGACTAAAGATTTTTAATTACATACTTGGCGATACCTTGAATGCTGCATTCTTTGACAATGATGTCATTCATATTCGCATTTTCAGGATGAAGACGCACTATCCTTTTCTCCGTTTCCGGATAATAGGTTTTAAGTGTAGTTTCATTGCCGATCAAGGCTACAACAATATCGCCGTAATTTGCGTGATTCTGTTTTTTTACAACGACCATATCGCCCTCATCGATACCGGCATCTATCATGGAATGTCCGTGCGTTCGCAGTACAAAAAAGTCTCCCTCACCGAAAAGAGCAACCGGAAGAGCAACAAATTCCTCAAAGTTTTCTTCCGTCAGTTCGGGTGAACCGCATCCGATGCTTCCGAGAACGGGGGCCCGGTTCATCTTGTAGTCCGATTTCTGAATCCGCGATGTTTCAATATTTTTTCCATCGTAATGCAGCATACCTTTTTGAGACATTTCCGTGATGTAATAATATGCTGTTGATTTGCTGGTACCGATTGCATCAGCGACTTTCTGCATTGAGGGAGATTGATGATATTCAAAAAAGTAATCCTCCACAAATTCCTGTATTTCCTTCATTGTTTCCGGATTTCTCTTTCTCATTTTAGTACATTACTTCAATATAGAACGAAACGATATGCTTGATAGGAT
>CALYSG010000171.1 GCA_945485605.1 uncultured Clostridia bacterium | reverse complement strand
CGAACGGCGGGGCGGGGGCTTCATGAAAAGAAGGCCCCGCGGAAATGTCACGCAAGATTGCCGTCATCTGCCCCTGGCGGAGGATATCATCTCGGTCAGCGCTGTGAGCGCCTGTTTAAGCCCTCCGAGCTCGTCGATAACACCGCAGTCGACCGCTTCACGCCCCGCAAGGATGCTTCCTATATCGTTCGCCATTTCGTCGGGGCGCATCATAAGCTCGGTCAGCTTCCTTTCGGTCACCCTTGAATGGTCGGTGATGAACCTGATTATCCTTGCCTGCATATCCCGAAGATAATTATAGGTCTGCGGCGCGCCGATCACGGGACCGCTGACTCTCACGGGGTGTACGGTCATCGTTGCGGAAGGCACGATGAAGGATCTCCTTGCCGCGACGGCAAGAGGAACCCCTATCGAATGTCCGCCGCCGAGGACGAGCGAGACCGTCGGCTTCGTCATGGAGGCTATCATCTCGGCGATCGCCAGCCCCGCCTCGACGTCACCTCCCATCGTATTAAGGATCACGAGAAGGCCTTCAATATCCTCGGACTCCTCGACCGCCACAAGAAGAGGGATCACGTGCTCGTATTTCGTCGTCTTCTGATTGTCGCCGAGGAGATAGTGACCCTCGATCTGACCTATTATATTGAGACAGTGGATCGTCTCGCGCGAATTTTTCGCAGTCACGCCGCCCTCGAGCAGAGAGTCAAGGTCGTTTTCGCTACTGTCCCGATTAGTGTCCTTTTTCTTATCTTCCATTCAAAAAACCTCTCCCGATATTCCGTCGAAGCTTAGTATTCCCGTAAAAAATCACACACTATGCACCGAAAATACGCTTTACGCTATTTACAAAAATCAAAAGTAATGTTATAATAAAAATTGATGTGTAAATTAAAGAATATAAGGAAGGTATCATTATGGCAAAACAGTTTATGGTCGAGACCTCCGCACGCCACGTTCACGTGACGCGCGAGACTCTTGATGTCCTCTTCGGAAAGGGCTATGAGCTCACGGTCAAGAAGGAGCTCAGCCAGCCCGGTCAGTTCGCCTCGAACGAGAAGATCGACGTCGTCGGCCCGAAGGGCGCTCTTAAGCTCAGTATTCTCGGTCCCGTCCGCCCGGCGGATCAGGTCGAGGTCTCCTTCACCGACGCGCGTGCTCTCGGAATCACTCCACCGATCCGTGAGAGCGGAGATGTCGCCGGCACACCCGGTGCAAAGCTCGTCGGTCCCTGCGGGGCTGTCGATATAGCAGAGGGCGTTATCGTCGCGAAGAGACACATACATATGACCCCCTCCGACGCCGCCGAAATCGGCGTCGAGGACAAGCAGGTCGTCAAGGTAAAGCTTGACACGGCGCGTCCCCTCGTCTTTGACGACGTCGTAGTCCGCGTCAGCCCGAAGTTTGCCCTTGCCATGCACATCGACACCGATGAGTGCAACGCCGCCGCCGCCTTCGGTAAGGTCAACGGCGAAATAGTAAAGTAAGATCAAGGATAAACCCTGTATTTTATAAAAGGAGATATACAAATGAGCAATGTAAGCGAAGCACCGTACGCAATGAACGCCGACGTAGAGCGTATGTGTACGGTCAGAAAAGGCTGCGACCACGGCCCCGCTCCGATCCCCGAAGAGGGCAAGTGGATCCGGGCAAAGCAGATCACCGACATCTCTGCGTACACCCACGGTGTGGGCTGGTGCGCACCTCAGCAGGGAGCTTGCAAGCTCTCTCTGAACGTTAAGAACGGCGTTATCGAGGAAGCTCTCGTCGAGACCATCGGCTGCTCGGGTATGACTCACTCGGCGGCTATGGCTGCAGAGATCCTTCCCGGCAAGACCATTCTTGAGGCTCTCAACACCGACCTCGTCTGCGACGCCATCAACACCGCAATGCGCGAGCTGTTCCTCCAGATCGTCTACGGCCGCAGCCAGTCCGCGTTCTCCGAGGACGGCCTTGCAGTCGGCGCTTCCCTCGAAGACCTCGGCAAGGGTCTCAGATCCCAGGTCGGCACCATGTTCGCCACCAAGGAAAAGGGTCCCCGCTACCTCGAGCTCACCGAGGGCTATGTCACCAGACTCGCTCTCAACGCCGATAACGAGATCGTCGGCTACGAGTTTGTTTCCGTCGGCAAGATGATGGACTTCATCAAGAAGGGCGACGACGCCAACGTCGCAATGGAGAAGGCAAAGGGTCACTACGGTCAGTTCGACAACGCCGCCAAGTACATCGACCCCCGTCAGGAATAATTAGAGGAGGACGAAATAATGGCTCTGTTTGAAAATTACGAGAGAAGAATAGACAAAATCAATGGTGTCCTCGCCCAGTACGGTATCGCTTCCGTCGAAGAGTGCAGAGAGATCTGCAAGGCAAAGGGCTTTGACCCCTACGAGATCGCAGCGGGCATCCAGCCCATCTGCTTTGAGAACGTCCGCTGGGCATACTGCGTAGGCGCCGCCATCGCAATCAAGTCCGGTGTAAAGACCGCCGCGGAAGCCGCAAAGATGATCGGCGTCGGCCTGCAGAGCTTCTGCATCCCCGGCTCCGTCGCTGAGGACCGCAAGGTCGGCCTCGGCCACGGCAAC
>CALYSG010000170.1 GCA_945485605.1 uncultured Clostridia bacterium | reverse complement strand
GCCGCTGTTGCGGCGGTTATATTAAAAAGGATTATTTGATCTCAAGTCTTCTGCCTTCGACAGAGACCTTTTCCTTCTTAGGCATGTTGACGCTGAGAACACCGTCCTTGTATTCGGCACTGATCGCGTCCTCGTCTATGCCCGTAAGATTGAAGCTGCTCGTGAATAAGCCGTAGGAGCGCTCGGAGCAGATGACGTTGTCGTTTCCGTCCTTCTTTTCGCTGTTGCTGTGACGTTCGGCGGTGATTGTCATAAGACCGTTCTTTATGTCGATATGAATGTTTTCCTTGTCAAAGCCGGGAAGATCCGCTTCGAGCAGATAGGAGTCGCCGTTGTCACGGATATCGGTGGAGAAGGCAACACTGTTTTTACCGAACAGACCGCGTTCGAAATTGCTCAGCTCGCGGAAGGGATCAAAAAGATCGAGTGAACGGTGAGTATAAGGTGTGATTTCAAACATAAATATTACCTCCTTTGAAATCAGTTATGTTTTTCATTTTTTGTGCCGATTGCTTTCCTTTTCGGTACGAATATATTATAGCTCGCGTTTGTAAATCAAAAAAGCATAATATATTGATTTTTTGTAAATGTTAGCAGACTATATAGAAGAGTGCTAATCAAACGTATAAAATCCAGATGCCAAAGCAAGGAAACCAAAGATTTATCTCGAAAAATATAGCAATATACTTTGGGAAAGTGCCAAAAACTCCTCGGCAGAAAAATGTTATACGAAGCCGTACGTAACATTCGGGACATATTTAGGTACTATAATAAGACTGATATAAAATGCTTTTATTGGAGCTGATGTTATGGATGAACGTGAAAATCCCGGCAGAAACATTTTGCATATTTCGGGGGCGATGAAGGGTAACCTTTTCCTTGCCGCGTCAATCGTCCTTGTTGCTGCTGCGGCACTTGTTTTCGGCAGGATAGACGAGGGTATCTCGCAGATAGTCATGTTTGCCTTTTTGGGAGCCGTTTCCATTGAGTTCTTTGTTCTCAGGAATTATGCGACGGAAGGGAAATACCGAAAATTATGTAATGATACCGTCGGTATTCTTATAATAGAGGCTATCTATTGTTTTTTGATGTCCGGAGCATTGATCTATGCGGCATCACTTATGCTTGCGACATTTGTTCCTGCATCAAATATTCTGAAATCTTCATCGGGATCAGCGGCTGTTATTTCAAGTGTAGCGGAGGTCGTTTCTCTTGCCACCTCGGGAGCAGTGCCCGTATCGGCAGCGGCGAAGGTTACTGATTTTATTTCGGGACTTGTAAACCGTTACGGTATCGAAAAATCCGAAATGCTTTTGAATATTGCCGTGTGGGCGTTTATAATCTGTCTGTTTATCGGTATGCTTATACGGGTGCTTTCGGGTATCCTTCTCGTCTGTTCGGCAAATGATCTGAAAAAGGCTTTCGCTGATCCGGATGGCGAAGCGGACTTTTCCAAAACGGCAAATTGTCTGATCATTGCCGGAATTGGGATAATGGTCTGCTCCGGTGTTCCCGCAGGAGGAGTTGCGCTGATACTTTCGGGCAGAGCGCTTAAGAGATCTGACGAAGGAAGTACAGAAAAAATCGAAGAAAACAAGGATGATTCGGATTCGGGCCCTTGTCTGACCGAAGATACCCTGTAAAATTTATATTCAGAGGTGAACATCTATGTTATGTACTTATTGCGGAATGGAGTATGACGAGGGATTAGGCAAATGCCCTTATTGCGGCGCCGTAAATGATGATAACGGTCATAAGTCGTCTGCACCTGTTGTACGTGATGAACCGTTTTCCGGCACGGTCGAAGGAACAAAAGGCAAACTTATCCGTTTTCTGTCCGGGAAAGGTTTTCTCGCTGTTTCGGTCTTGCTGACGGTCATGACCTCTCTCGAACTGGTTTCTGCTTATGACGAGCGGGTGAACATTCTTGAAGTTATATTCGGAGTGCTTGCTACGGTAGCGGCGTGGATGGCGTATTCGGCAGCGAATAAAGGCGAGCTTAAGCTCAAAAAGGGAATGCTTATGGCTTTGCCGGTTTTTGAGTCGGTTATGGCGATATTCAACACGGTAATTCTTATTTATGGTGCGGTCGCAATGACGATCCTCGGAGTTATCTCTGTCTCATCGGTTGAAAATGCAAATAAGGCTTTGACCGATATGGCTGCCGTTGCTCCTACATATTTAGGCGATCTGTTCGCATCGCTCGCAGTAGTTATGGAGCAGTTGAACATATCTGATGCAGCGACAGAGCAGACGTTTTATATAGCTTTGTTTTTCTGCTCGTCCGCGAGCATCTTTGTATCGGCTGCGGTAAATCTTGTTGCGGGTGTCTTCGCTATCATTGCAGGCAAGAAGCTGAAGAAACTGATAGTTGTCGGCAATTGCGACGGCGATCTCCCGGAGGGGCTCAAGAAGTCCGGCGGAGTCGTCATAGCGGCGGGTATACTTGCCGTCTTGTCTACGATAAACTCTCTTTATGGCGTGATACTGATAATTCTCGGAGCCGGAATGAGAAAGCTCGCATCTGAATAATTTCGGAAAATTCGCCGGGCAGGTAAACCTGCCCGGCGAATTTTTTAATATTTCAGTCGAGAATT
>CALYSG010000169.1 GCA_945485605.1 uncultured Clostridia bacterium | reverse complement strand
GGCGAATTTCAATAGGATACTTGCATTTATATACAATAATTATCGGATATTACCGATTGACATTAAGGGGAATGTGTGATATAATTACTTTTAAATGAATTTATCCGGAGGAGAGCCGTGAAAGCCTCAATGCCTCAGGTGGTATCAAATGACGCGCTGCGATCGCGGCTTTGTACCGATATACTCAAAGGGAAGCTGTCTCATGCGTATATAATCGAAGGTGCCGCAGGTACCGGTAAGCACCTTATTGCAAAAAATATTGCTGCCGCGATTTCGTGTATTGAAAAAGACAGCGACGGTATCCCCCTTCCCTGCCTTCATTGCATCAACTGCCGAAAAATCATGAGCGGCATCTCGCCCGATGTGATTTATATAAAGCGCGAGGACGGCAAGGCGCAGATCGGCGTCGAATCGGTCAGAATGATTAAGACAGATGTTGCGATTATGCCAAACGACCTTGACTACAAGGTCTATATAGTCGAGGAAGCCGACAAAATGACCGTGCAGGCGCAGAACGCTTTGCTTCTGACTCTTGAAGAGCCGCCGGAGTACGTGGTATTTTTACTGCTTTGCGATAGTGCCGGACTTTTGCTTGAAACAATAAGAAGCCGTGCGCCGATCCTTCGCACAGAGCCTGTGAAGCCTTGCTCAATGTCTGAGTTTCTCTGTTCTTACGAACCTGCTGCAGCAAGGCTTAAGGCATCATCCGAAAAGGATTTTCAAGAACTTATTACGGCATCCGGAGGTTCGGTAGGCAAGGCACTCGGCTATCTTGATCCCGAAAAGAGAGCGGAATTGAATTTGTACAGAGAATCTGTCAGGGGTTTCGTTAACACTATGCTCGGCGATCGAACTGGAGAAGCTGTCACGGAACTTATGGAGTCTATGCCGCAGAAACGAGAGGAGCTTCAGGCACTGCTTGACGGCGCGGGTCTTGCCTTGCGCGATCTGTTGCTTCTGAAAAAGTGCGAAAGTGCACCTCTGTGCTTTTACTCAGATCGCGAGGAGGCACTCGGTGTGTCGGATCTGCGTCCGGCGGGATATATACTGAAAATCTACGAAAACTGTCTGTCAGCCGGTGATGCGCTCTTGCATAACTCAAATGTGCGGCTTACAGTCACACGCCTCGTTTGCCCCGGTGAATAAAGAAAGGAAAACTTTAATATGCCAAATTACAACGGCGAAAAACAAGTTAAAAGCAATAACATAAACAGACCTCAACCCGAGAAAAAGGACAATCAGATCTTGAAACAACCGCGTCAGAACAGCAACGGAAATGCGGTGCATCAGCAGCAAAACCGTGCGACTGCGGCAAATTCAGGTGCGGGTAACGTAAATACAGGTAACGGCGGGAAAAAAGGTAACTACGGTCACTTTCGCGGAGGCAGACGCCGCCAAGGTAATACCGGAGCGAAGCCGGAACAAACCGGGAATCAGGCATTGCAGTCGGGTCAGAACCGAGCGGAAAAGCCGCAACAGCAAAAAAATGCGCAAAAGGACAGAAAGCCTTCACAAAGCAGCGCCCCCCGCCAGAAGCGCGAGCCTGACGACGCTGTAATTCTCTCTGTGCCAATGCTTGATGACGATTTTATATACTTCCCTGACGAAAAAAAGGAAAAGCCCGACAGCGACTATGTCGTTACCGAGGAGGCAATAAACGCGATCCTTGACGGGAAGCCGGAGGTCGGTGACGATCGTCCGCGCACCGAGGTGATCGGAATCAGGTTCAAAAAGGTCGGCAAGATGTATTACTTCTCACCGAACGGTGTCACGGCAAAGGTCGGCGATTCCGCAATAGTCGAGACAGCTCGCGGAACCGAATTCGGACAGGTATGTATGGCAAATAAGATGGTTCTGTCCGATAACATTGTCCAGCCGCTCCGCCCGGTCATCCGTCTCGCAACAGCTGAGGATATCGCCCACAATGAAGAAAATGCGGCAAAGGAGCGCGATGCATTCCGCATCTGCCTTGAAAAGATAGCCGCACACGAGCTTGATATGAAGCTCGTCGATGCTCAGTATACATTTGACAATCAGAAGCTGATATTCTACTTTACCTCGGCGGGACGTGTGGATTTCCGCGATCTTGTAAAGGATCTCGCCTCGGTCTTCAGATTAAGGATCGAGCTGAGACAAATAGGGATTCGCGACGAGGCTAAGCTGATGGGCGGGCTTGGTGTATGCGGGCGCCCTCTCTGTTGTGCGAGCTACCTTACCGATTTCGTACAGGTATCGATTAAGATGGCAAAGGAGCAGAACCTGTCACTGAATTCTTCAAAAATATCCGGAGCCTGCGGAAGACTTATGTGCTGTCTGCGCTATGAATATGATACTTATCAGAAAGAGATAGCGTTAACGCCTCCGGTAGACAGCCTTGTAGATACGCCGGACGGGCGCGGTACGGTCACGGAGATAAATCCTCTTGCCGGAACGGTTAAAGTAAGAGTCGCCGACAAACAGGATACGACGATCGTGAAACAGTATAAAAGAGAGCTTTGCAGAGTTATTTCGGCAAAAAAAAAGCGAAGATCAGACGGATCAGTCAAAATAAGGCAGAATTTTTTTGCAAAAACATATTCCATTTCGACGGGATATGTGCTATAAT
>CALYSG010000168.1 GCA_945485605.1 uncultured Clostridia bacterium | reverse complement strand
TCTCAATTTCTTCGTCGGGCTTTGGAGTGATTTTTACGACTGCTTCATAGCTTACGATTATTATCTTCTCTATTTGAAGGGTCTGAGAAATACCGTTATAATCGCGGTCGGCGCCTGCCTGCTCGGACTGATAATAGGTATTATCGTTACCTGCATCCGCATAGCACCGAAAAAGCTGTTCATTATGCGTCTGCTCGACAAGATAGTGAGGCTCTATGTCACGGTTATAAGGGGGACTCCGGTGGTGCTCCAGCTCTTTATTTGTTATTTTGTACTTTTGAAGAGTATAAGAAGTGCCGGATTTTTCGGTATAAAGGATACAGAGGGGATCTTCGTTGCCATACTGACTTTCGGTATAAACAGCGGCGCATATATGGCAGAGATCCTTCGCGGAGGAATCAATGCCGTCGATTACGGTCAGACAGAAGCCGGCAGGAGCCTCGGTCTCTCCTGGACGAAGACCTTTGTGAAGATCGTCCTGCCGCAGGCGATGAAAAGCGCGATCCCTACCGTGTTCAATGAGTTTATCACTCTTATAAAGGAGACCTCGGTCGCCGGATATGTCGGCATTATCGACCTTACGAAGATACAGAAGTACGTCACAACGCAGAATATGAAGATGTATATGCCTCTTTTCATAATCGCGGCGATATACCTGATACTTGTTCTCGGACTTCAGCAGGTGCAGAAGCTGATAGAGAAGAGACTCAATCGCGGGGAGAGAAATCATGCAAAGTGAAGTAATAGTAAATGTAAACAACATATATAAATACTTCGGTGAGCTGAAGGTGCTGAAGGGAGTATCCTGCAACATAAAAAAGGGGGAGAAGGTCGTTATGATCGGACCTTCCGGAAGCGGAAAAAGCACTCTTCTCCGTTGTATGAACCTTCTTGAAGAGCCAACATACGGCGAGGTATGGATGGAGGGCAGATTGCTTACCTCTCCCGATCCGTATCTGCATTTTGACGTGATAAGAGCTTCAGAGACGTATCTGAAACTTTTTGAGAAGAGAAAGGCCGAGCATCCTATGGAAACCGAATCCGAATCTGATGCCGCCGTTATCTCCGATATCAAGCTGAATGACCTTCTGAAAAAACACGAGGGCAAGGCTTACAGGACGCTTCTGAAAAAGATAGAAAAGGAAAACCGCACAAATATCAACCTTGCAAGGCGTGATATGGGTATGGTTTTCCAGCATTTCAATCTTTTCAATAATCTGACGGTTATGAATAACATAACCCTTGCCCCCACTCAACTCGGCATTATGTCTAAGGCTGAAGCCGAAGCAAGGGGCGCGGAGCTACTTGAGCGTATAGGGCTTCTTGACAAGAAAGACGAGTACCCTTCAAGGCTCTCGGGCGGTCAGAAACAGAGAATCGCGATAGTGAGAGCTCTCGCAATGAATCCGACCGTAATGCTCTTTGATGAGCCGACGAGTGCGCTCGATCCCGAAATGGTCGGTGAGGTCCTCGACCTTATGCGTGACCTTGCCGATTCCGGAATGACCATGGTAGTCGTGACACACGAAATGGGGTTTGCCCGCGAGGTCGCAGACAGGATCCTGTTTATGTCGGATGGGCAGATAGTCGAGGAGGCGCCGCCGGCGGAATTCTTCGCCGATCCGAAGACCGCACGCGCAAAGCAGTTCCTGCAATGCGTTCTTTAGGTCTCAGTCGGTTAGTATCGCTCGTATCCCGGAGAGGAGCGACGCGCTGTCCTCGGGTGTCATAATTGTATAGATCACATAATTGCCGCAGGTATAAACCGCGGCATTTTTGTATTTTTCATATTCCTGCGGGGTGTAGTTACCCTTCGCCGAGAGGTATTCGGATCTCTGACGTTCTATATAGCGTTCGCAAAGAGCCCGGGCGTCTGTCTTTCCCGAGCTTTTGAATATCCCGAATTCGTTTTCCGATGAATTGCTTGCCGATTTGAACATCGCCGCGTCACCCTCGAATTCGGGGAAGTAGTAGTGAAGGTAGTTTTCGCTTTGCATAAAATATCCCCCGTCAAGCGGTACAGAGGAGGCGATGCGTTCGCCGAGCTCGGCGCATCCGATGTCGCTCCTGTATCCGCCTGCGCAGGCGCAAAGCGTCAGAGGGGTGAGCAGTATAAGAAGGATTATAACATAAACTTTCATTGTGTTTCTCCGTTTACGGTTCTTAAAACATTTCCGAGCATTGCGGAAAGCCCCGCCCGGTTGAGGTGGTATCCGTCAAGGTGATCCGAGTTGTATTCCTCGCGAAGCTCGCCGTTTTCGTCACAGAGCACGTCTGACGAGTCTATGAAGAGAGCACCGTATTCTTCCGCAAGCTCCGAAAGCCATGTGTTGACCTCGCGAAACTTTGCGTTTGTTTTTGCCGGATCGGTGAATACGGTATTTATGATGCCTTCACGCACGGGAAAGATAGATTGAAGAGCTATTTTAGTCCCCGGCGAGGCTTTCTTCACCGATTCTATAAGGGAAGAGTAAGAGAGTCTGAACCCCTCACGGTCGAGTGTTGCCGCACCGTCGGTTCCGAGAGGTAGTACCATGCATAAGGGCTGCTCACGGTTTGCTGCTTCGGCAACAGTCATTTCCTCGCCGTCGGCAACAAGATATCGCCGATAA
>CALYSG010000167.1 GCA_945485605.1 uncultured Clostridia bacterium | reverse complement strand
CTCGTTTTTCCTCTCTAAATTCCCCATTTTGCGCCCGAATCCTTATGTGTCGGGAACGAAAAAGCAAGTATATAATTGAACGTTTTCGCATATCGTATAGCAAAGCGGAATCCTTCCGCGCAAAAAAACGGGATAAATGAAAGGGAAAATGTATGCAAAACAGATATATGCCCGAGGGAGGGCTTTCCGGAACAGTCGGAAATCGCGAATATATTTCTTCGGATCAGGGACTTGAGCGCGCAATGCAGCTCGGAAAGATCCTTGAGGCGACCGCGCTTCTCTGCGACGGCGGAATGAACCTTCATGTTGACCTTCGCGGTGCAAGGGGCATAATAGAACGGTCGGAAGCCTGCTACGATCCGAGCGGTTCACCGGTTAAGGACATTGCAATCATAACACGTGTCGGAAAACCTGTATGCTTCAAAATAATCGGCATCGGCGAAGACCTTTACGGACGTTTTTACCGTTTGTCACGGCGAGAGGCTCAGATAGAATGTATGAGAAACTATCTTGACGACCTCATCCCCGGAGACGTGATCCCGGCGAAGGTCACACATCTCGAACCTTTCGGCGCGTTTGTTGACATTGGATGCGGAATATCCTCTCTTCTCTCGGTCGACTGCATCTCGGTATCGAGGATCGGGCATCCGCGTGACAGGCTCTTCTGCGGGATGTCGCTGCGTTGCGTGGTCAAGTCGGTCGACGAGAATTCGCGTCGCATCTATGTTTCGACCCGTGAGCTTCTCGGCACCTGGGAAGAAAACGCTTCGGAGTTTGAAGCGGGTCAGACGGTAGCGGGCATAATAAGAAGCATTGAGGATTACGGCGTATTCGTTGAGCTCGCCCCGAACCTCGCGGGTCTCGCCGAGGTTCGCGACAGATCTGCCGGAATATGTGTCGGGCGAACAGCCGCGGTATACATAAAAAGCATAATACCCGCAAGAATGAAGGTCAAGCTTGCAATAGTAGACACCTACCCCGTTCCCGTACTTCAAAATCGTGAGCTGAAATACTTCGTTGGCGAAAACGTGCTTCACATTGACCGTTGGCGATATTCGCCCGAGGGTACATCCAAAGTCATAGAAAGTATTTTCTGAGCAAAACGGTAAGCCACAGGGCTTACCGTTTTGTATTTATTCAAATTCACGCATATCCTCAAAATAAAGGTTCGTGCGTACTATCGAATAGTAGCCGTTGTCGGGATAGTCATGAAGGATGCCGAGCTTTTCTCGCATAGCCGTAACAAGCAACTCCGGATTCATGGAGCCTTCCCCACCCTTCAGCACTGCGTTTACGGTGAGCCTGCCATCTCGGACTGCCGCATCGACGCTCTTAATGAGCGATGTTATATCTACGTCTTTTTCTCCCGACTTCGTATGCTTCTTCATAATAAGCGGAGAGGAGGTCAGAATCTCTTCGGCTTTTTTTGCGGTAAATGCCGACAGTCCGGCACATTCTGCATTGATCTCATAGCGGACATAGGCGATATCCGAAAATTTCGACGTTGGTATGTACGCGCGACTGACCTTAAGCTCGTCGGTCACCTGGGAATTTATCCGCTCCTCTATCTCTTTAAGCGTGATCCTGCGGTCTATCCTGATATCAAGGTATTCACAGTAGCTCTGCACACCTATCGGTAAAGGCATGGCGAAAACCATCTTAGGATGCGGATTAAATCCCTGTGTAAACCATACCGGAACGCCCGAGCGCGCCAGAACGCGGCTCATTACCCTCTGAAGGTCAAGATGTGAAATGAACTGAAGCTTTCCCGTTTTTCTGAATCGGAGTCGAACATTCTTCACCTCCGGGAGGCGCTCCATAAGGTTTTTGTCAAACGAAGACCTTACGACAGCCTGTTCTTTGATCCCGGACACCATGAGCGTTCACCTCCCAACTTGTTTGCACCGCAGCCCGAGCAATGCTCCTTACAGTTTTTCGTAGTAATGCCTGCGTACGCCTTCTCTCTTTCGGATGCGAGAAATTCGCGGCTGACTCCGCAATCGATGACCTCCCAGGGAAAGACCTCGTCGTCGCCGAAACGTCTGTTAGCGTAGAAGGAGGGATCCAGTCCGGCACGGTCAAACGCCTCGAGCCACTTTTCGTAGCTGAACATCTCTGTCCATGCATCAAATTTCAGTCCGAGGGCAAATGCCTCGTCAAGGACGCGCGACATTCTCCTGTCACCTCGTGCCAGCGCCGCCTCTATGCGCGATCCGGTCGCATCGTGGTGATTGTATTTGATCTTTCTGTCCGTTATCCTATGATAAAGGTGATCCTGCTTCGCCGCAAGCTCCTCAAGTGTCGCCTGCGGCTCCCATTGGAACGGCGTAAACGGTTTGGGGATAAAGCAAGCGGCGCTGATCGTGACCTGAGGCGCGCGCTTTGCCCTTCCCGGCGTATGATAGAAACAGTCAATGACCTTCTCGGCGAGCTCGGCAATACCGTCGATATCCTCGTCCGTCTCGGTCGGAAGCCCCTGCATAAAGTAGAGCTTAACGCTGCTCTTTCCCCCCGCAAAGGCTATTCCCGCCGCCCGGAGAAGATCATCTTCGGTTACATTTTTATTTATAACCCGTGATGGTGTGCAGGCCAGCCATCCCAGGTCCACGGTGGAACGCGAGGGAGCCCCACCACCCACT
>CALYSG010000166.1 GCA_945485605.1 uncultured Clostridia bacterium | reverse complement strand
AAAGAAACAAATGCAGTGCAGAGAACAGAACTTCAGAAAAAAATAATTGCAACTGCACTTTCGGCATGCCTTATCATTGCGGTCATACCGGGAGCGTTCTTGCTGTATTCCGATGGCTTTTTCGTAAGTAAAAAAAAGCAATCGAACAGTAGCTTCAATTTTTATGAGGCAGATTACAGCTATGACATAATGCAGGACCCTATATACCGTGACTATATAACACCGTCATTCATAATTTACCGTGATGACTCCGCGGGAAAAAGTATTTCCGTATCCGATGAGACCTACTCGGAATACGAAGGAAGCGCCGCAAAGGTGCTTATTGATCTTCTGCTCGCAATACAGAGCGGGGATGAAAATGCCTACAACTCCTGCTTCGGTGACGATTACCTTGCCGCAGTCGGAAAGGATCTGCTTGTATCGGATGGCAAGGATGCTTCCGGTTACAGTGATGAAGAACTCATAGCACTCGGAAGCAAGGACAGATTTACTCCTCAGAAGGTTTACGACGCTGTAATAACAGACCGCGGTACTTCTAAGAAAACAAGCGGCAACGGGAAAGAATTCAATGCGTATTACTTCCGCCTTGAATACAAGATACGTCATAACAACGGTACATTCCGTACAGATATGGACAGCGACAGCTCCCGACCGCAGGATATAATCATCACGGATGACAATCCGGACGGTGCGCTGAAGATACGCTCGGTCACTGTATATGAAAACAGACTGCCGGATGTTTATGTGCCGATCGTTTCGCGCATAGTTCTCGCTTCTGTCATCGGAAGCGCAATTATTGCCGGAAGTATTACGGGACTTGTGATTTATCTTCGCATGCTCGGTGGAAAAAAAGGAAGCGAGAAAGAAAATGATCAAAAAACTATTGGTAATTGACGGAAACAGCATACTGAACCGTGCTTTCTACGGAGTACGCCCTTTAAGCACAAAGGACGGCATACCCACTAATGCAGTGTTCGGATTTATAAACATAATAAACCGAAATCTTGAGCTCGTCTCGCCGGATTTCTGTGCTGCGGCATTTGACCTCAAGGGACCGACCTTCAGACATAAGATGTACGGCGATTACAAAGCGGGCAGAAAGCCGATGCCCGAGGAGCTCGCCGTGCAGTTTCCTTACGCAAAGCAAGCCCTTTTTGCGCTCGGCATATCCGTTGTCGAGAAAGAGGGCTACGAGGCTGACGACATTCTCGGAACATACGCAAAGAATGCCGACGCGGAAACCAAGACCTTCATTCTGACCGGTGACCGCGATTCGCTTCAGCTTATAGACGACAAGACGACGGTCATCCTTGCGACCAATACCGAGCCGATAACCTTTGACCGCGCGTCGTTTACTGAAAAATACGGAGTCGGACCCGAGCAGTTCGTCGATGTCAAATCGCTCATGGGTGACTCATCTGATAACATTCCGGGAGTGCCGGGGATCGGCGAAAAAACGGCTCTGAAGCTTATATCGCAGTTCGGATCTCTCGACGGTCTTTACGGAAGCCTTCCGGATGCCTCGCTTTCTCAGAAGATGAATGACAAGTTACTCGCCGGCAAGGACAGCGCATATCTTTCGCGCACACTCGCGCAGATCTGCCGTGAAGTTCCGGGCATTCCCCCGGTGTACGACACCGAATACCGCGGAATTGACGGGGAGGCGGCATATTCTCTTTTTACGAAGCTCGAGTTATCCGTTTTTATAAAGAAGTTCGGACTGTCCGAAGGCTCGTCACAATACGGAGGACATACCGTCAAACCTCTGCCCGAGGTAAACGGTATGCCCGAAAAGTTCATGTCCGACAAAGTAGCTCTCGACTATGCGGACGGTAAGTTCTCGCTTTGCGACGGTAATAATGTATTCTTTTGCAAAAAAGAAGACTTCGATACTTCCAAGCTCGACGGTATAAAGCTGATAGGATATGACTGCAAGGAGATTCACAAGAGGATGGCTGCCGACGACCTCGGCAGGCTCATATTTGAATGCGATATAATGCTCGCGGAATACATCATTGATTCGGGAGAAAACGACTACGGTCTGACCCGACTCGTGCTTAAATATACGGGCGAGTCACGATCGGAAGGTATAACATCAGTTCAATACGTATACACGGTTTATCCGGGCATAAGCGAAAAACTCGTATCCGTTAAAGGCTCTGAATTACTTTCGGATATGGAAATGCCTGTTGCCGAGGTGCTCGCGGATATGGAGCTTGCGGGATTCAAAATCGACCGCGAGGGTATAGAAAAATACGGAGAAAAATTACTTGAAACCGAAAATATGCTTGCAGAGCGGATCTACTTTGCCGCCGGAGGACGTTTTAACATTAATTCTCCAAAGCAACTCGGCGAGGTACTTTTCGACAGGCTTGGGCTTCCGTCTGGGAAAAAGACAAAAACGGGTTATTCGACAAATGCCGAAACGCTTGAAAAGCTCCGTCCGTACAGCGAGATAATAGAGGATATTCTTGACTACCGCCAGGTTGCAAAACTGAGGTCGACCTACGCCGAGGGCCTTATCAAGGTCGCCGACGCAGATGACCGTGTGCACACGAATTTCAAGCAGACGGGAACCGCAACCGGAAGGCTTTCGTCGTCCGAGCCGAACCTTCAGAATATCCCGATAAAGACCGAGCTCGGAAGAGAATTCAGGCGCTATTTTGTGCCGAAAAAC
>CALYSG010000165.1 GCA_945485605.1 uncultured Clostridia bacterium | reverse complement strand
ATGATATCTTGTAAAGGCAACGGTGATATATCAAATAACGATATTGTATTGTTGGGGGATCCTGTCAATTCGATTTTCAAGGAATCCCTGAAGTCACAAACTCTCGATATCAATAAATATCAGAACAGCAGCGCGGAACCGACAAAAAAGATTTCGCTTGGGAACAATGACTTAAGAGAGGTCTCCTACGTGCAATCGGAAAAAAGTTACCGGACAGATGTAAATGTTTATAATTCCGCCGACGAAAGCATCTCATGCCGGTTCAGTGCGGAGACAGGCAAGCTGGTTCAAATATCTGCCAAGAACAATTCAATAAAGGTTCCCGACAATCTGCTGACCGAAGCGGACTACCGTGCCTGGGTTGAGCAGTTATTGGCTGTGTATGGTTTCAAAGACATTTCCGCATACCGGTATTCGGTTCAGACACAAGTGGTAGTTTCCGGTGAAAACAGCGCATATTCAGACATGACGGACTCTTTCTATACAGACGTAAAATCAAACGAAACCATAGCCATGCGCATTTTCACATATACAAAGTATATAGGTGAATATCCTACCACGGACAGGATCATGTTCGCAATATCTTATTTAACAGATACCATTATTATAAAATTCGATGAAAATAAGCTTGCGGATTATTCCAAAGCAGCATTTGATGAGAAATCAGTTGATGAAGCCGTAACTGCATATATTAATAATTCTGTGGATACAGAACGCTATGAAGTGAAAGCAGTCAATATTTCCGACAAGACACTGACTTCTATTGACGGTAATGTTTGTATGATTGTTTCCGTGAAAGTAACATTGCAGTGGACAAATAATACCGAGCCAATAA
Organism: uncultured Clostridia bacterium; assembly: GCA_945485605.1. Taxonomy (GTDB): domain Bacteria; phylum Bacillota; class Clostridia; order Oscillospirales; family CAG-272; genus RGIG3994. The sequence goes on along the minus strand of CALYSG010000165.1, from coordinate 1,856 downwards.
ATACATTATTAGAGCTGCTTGTTTATTAAGCGATATTGCAAAGCAGAAGCATTAACTAACATAAAAAGCCGCAGAATTCAAAATGAATTCTGCGGCTTTTTGCTTTTGTCCTCATTATGCGTTCTTCAGCTCCTGCTCAAGCCAGATGGTGCCGAGAGAGAAGGCATCGTAGAGTCCCTTTTTCTGTCCCTGCTTATAGATCTTCGAGGGATCCTTCGAGTCTATTATCTGAATGAAAATCTCGTCGGGCTGGTCGTTTCCGTCGACCTTCTTATACGACATTATCTCAAGTATCAGTATGCACTTCTCGGACATATCGCCGTAGCAGATAGTCTCACCCTCACGGACGAGAGGTTTGTCCTTATAGCGAAGAAAATCTCCCTCGACATGTTTGCGTTCGTCGTTTGCCATATATATTACCGTTCCTTTCATCTTTAACAATAACAGTTTACCACACAATCGAAAATAAGTCAATCGTTATTCGCAAATTTCCGGTGATCTGCGTTCAAACTCGCCGGATGGCAGGCTCTTCGGCGCGGCAAGCGTGAAAAGCGCGTCGAATCTTCGCGAAAGCTCACGCTGGCGGCAATCAGGCGCGTCCGCCGGCTTGGTCACAACGGTGAAGCTCCCGTAGGTCTCACGGAGGAATGACCTGCCACGCGCGTTAGCGGCAAGGATCGTTGTGTACTCGGGCGGACGTCGAAGGTCGTCCTCTGTCACCCCGGTTACCGAGAAGAACACCGCGCGCCTTATCCTTGAATCGGTGTAACGCTTCGATGCCGCCGCCGAAAGTAAGCCCTCAACATCCGTCGCCTCACGCGATGCGGCGCACAGCCTTCTGAAAAGCCCACCGCCCGTCTCGGCAAAGCACGTATCACATTCGGGGTCGGCAAGCCTGAAAAATCCGAGAAGTGCCGACGAGACCTTCTCCGAGTCAACGGGAAAAAGCCCCTCACGCTCAGCCCTGCGGAAGATTTCAGCCGCACCGTCTGGCATAAATGCGTATGCCTCCTCGTATTTCCTCTCTGAGATAAGCCTCCTCAGAGCAGTCGCCGAAGGGTACTCGCCCGGTCTTACCTCACTGTCGGAAAAATCCGCACCTGTCCTTCTGATAAGAGTCGGGTTCATTCGCGCGCAGGTCCGACGGATCGCCGCAAGGTACGAGATCGCGAGCCTGTCGTTCGCCCCACCGGGCAGCTCATATCCCGTCAAAGCCTTATAAGCGTCCGAATAAGCCCTCGCGGTTCCCTTCCCGAGTCTCAGCTCGGCTCGGTAGCGCAGGTCAAAGTCCTTCCCCGCCGTGACCTGTGCCGCACGGGTGAGATCCTCAATACTACCGCACTCACTTCCGAAGTTAAGTTCGCCGACGCCGAGGAAATCAAGTATCCGCACTCCCGCGTCGGCAAAGTACGCGGCACTCGCCATCGAATATGGGTACGGCAACTCAAGCACAAGGTCAGCCCCCGCGCGTATCGCCGCGCTCGCCCGAGTGTATCTGTCGGCGCAGGCAAATCCGCCTCTCTGAACGGCGTTTCCGCTCATAAGGCAGACGACCGACTCGCACCCCGCCTCGCACAGAGCCGAGAGCTGGCGCGCGTGTCCGAGATGTATCGGATTGTATTCACAGATTATTCCGGTGCTTCGCAAAAGCAGATCCTCCCGCTTAAGTTTTTTAAGGTTTTGTCTTGCGTTTCCTTAATTATACCACATTTGTGCGGCGAACGCCACACTTTTATTTTTTTCCTCTCCATAATGTGACGGCTTTTGCGCGTCGCGGGAGTTATAATGGCATCAGATAGCAGAGAAAGGAAGTAGTCGGTATGGTAAGAGGCGGGGGAGAGGGGACCGGCACATCA
>CALYSG010000164.1 GCA_945485605.1 uncultured Clostridia bacterium | reverse complement strand
ATATTTTATTGGAGGAAAAAACCATGGCAGTTAAAATCAGATTGAGAAGGATGGGCGCATGCAAGGCGCCCTTCTACCGTGTTATCGTCGCTGACAGCCGCTCGCCCAGAAATGGCCGCTTCATCGAAGAGATCGGCACATACAATCCGCTTACCGATCCCGCAGAAGTGAAGATCGACGCCGAAAAGGCAAAGAAGTGGATCGCCAACGGCGCTCAGCCCACCGAAACCGTCAGATCGTTGCTCAAGAAGAACGGCATCGTAGACTGACCCCCGGGGTGTCTTATGATCAGCTTAACAGACACACTTTACACTATTGCCCGCGCACTTGTGTCATGTCCGGATGAGGTTACGGTCACGGGTGACGAGAGCGGAAAAAACGTCAATCTCGTACTGAGCGTTGCACCCGACGATATGGGGATGGTCATCGGCAAGCACGGTAAGATAGCGAAGGCTATCAGAAACGTCATGAAGGCCGCCGCCAATTCCAACGGTCAAAAGGTCAACGTGGAAATCAAATAAGGCAGACTCTCTAAGCCTTAAATTTCCGTAATTACGGAAGATCAGTCATTGCTGCCCGAAAGCAAAACGCCGGGTGCATTACCGGTCTTCCGTTTTTTTGTAAGGAGGAACCCACTATGTTGACAAAAAAGTATCTTCTCGCGCTCGATCAGGGAACAACGAGCTCACGCTGTATAATCTTCGGCAGGGGCGGAAATATCCTCTCGGTCGCTCAGCGCGAATTCACACAGTTTTATCCTCAGACCGGGTGGGTCGAGCACGATGCGCTCGAGATATTCGATACTCAGCTTGCAGTTGCACATGAGGCTATCGAAAAGCTCGGTGCCTTGCCCGACGAGATCGCGGCAATAGGAATCACAAATCAAAGAGAAACGACCGTCGTATGGGATAAAACGACCGGAAAGCCGATCTGCCCGGCAATAGTCTGGCAGTGCCGGCGCACCGCAGATTACTGCGACAGTCTGAAAGCACAGGGACTTACCGATATGATCCGCAAAAAAACCGGGCTCATAATCGATGCATATTTCTCGGCAACCAAGCTGCGTTGGGTACTTGAAAATGTTCCCGGCGCACGGACGCGAGCCGAGTCAGGCGAGCTCCTATTCGGCACGGTCGACTGCTACCTTATCTGGAGACTTACAGAAGGCAGAGTTCACGCAACAGACGTGAGTAACGCCGCACGGACCATGCTTTTCAATATAAACACGCTTGAGTGGGACAAAGACCTGCTGGATCTCTTCGGGATCCCCGAATCAATGATGCCGGCGGTAGTTCCCTCTTCAGGAGTGATAGGATATACTAAAATGCTCGGAGGTAACATACCTATCGCCGGAGACGCCGGAGACCAGCAGGCGGCGCTCTTCGGTCAATGCTGTTTCGAAGCCGGAGGCGTTAAGAACACCTACGGTACGGGAGGATTTATGCTTCTGAATACCGGGGATCGACCTGTCTTCTCCGAAAACGGGTTGCTGACAACCGTCGCGTGGAAGCTCGGAAACGGCAAGGTCTGCTACGCTCTTGAGGGCTCTACCTTCGTATGCGGAGCAGCCGTTCAGTGGCTGCGAGACGGACTCGGGATTATAAAAAAGGCTTCCGAGAGCGAGACCGTCGCAATGAAAGTTCCCGATAACGGCGGAGTCTACATCGTACCCGCCTTTGTCGGCCTCGGTGCCCCGTGGTGGGATGCCTATGCACGCGGCGCAATATTCGGTATCACAAGAGGAACCACAAAGGAGCATATCGTCCGCGCAACGCTTGAATCAATGGCGTATCAAACCTATGACCTTCTTTATACTATGGAGAAGGATGCCGGAACGACCATAAATGCTCTGAAGGTCGACGGCGGCGCGTCGTCAAACAACCTTTTGCTTTCGTTTCAGGCGGACATTTGCAGTCTCCCGATCATACGCCCGTCCTGCGTAGAAACGACGGCGCTCGGTGCGGCAAGGCTCGCGGGGCTCGGGACAGGATTCTACTCCGACACCGATGAAATAGCCTCATTCAGAGGAGAGGAGACTCGTTTTGATCCCTCAATGGACGAAAAAAAGCGCAACGAGCTTCTCTCAATGTGGCATAAAGCGGCAAAAAGCGTTCTCGGTTGGACAAAGGAGTAAGACCGTGGGCAGGTTCTTCAGATGGTTTGGGCTTCCCGGAAACTTTGTGCTCACACTTCTTATAAGCCTTTACGGAATTATTCTCGCTTGCATTTTCAGAACTCCGTCAAGGATAATCTGTGCCGCAGCTATGCTTCTTTCATCACTCGGGGATATAATTCTGATGGACTACAAGCCTGTCACAAATAGGCTGCCGTTTCGTGGCTTCACGGCGGGCGCAGCTTCATTCGGCATAGCTCACATAGTTTATGCCTCTGCCTTCATATTCACGACGGTAAGCTCCGGCTACAACGTAATAAACCGGGGATTTTTCTGCGGGATCGGACTTTCAATTATAGCTCTAATTACTCTGATATTCCTTATGAGGACCAAAAAACAGGATAGCAACGTAATGAAAGTGCTTCCCTTCTGCTATCTTCTCCTGATATCCTTCAACCTTACCGTTATATTTTCATGCTCGGTTAACAGAGGCGCATACGGTCTGATCTCGGGAGTCGGAGCGCTGTCATTCTTTATTTGAGACCTGATCCTTTGAATAAGGCTCGTAGGCAATGTCAAAATAAAGAATAATCAAGAGGTTGTTT
>CALYSG010000163.1 GCA_945485605.1 uncultured Clostridia bacterium | reverse complement strand
GTCTTCATCTTTCGCTGTTCCTTGGTGCCTTTTTAAAAAATAAGGCTTTTGCAATCGCACGATTGCAAAAGTCTTGCTATCCGAATAAAGGACCGGTAACCGGGATCAAAGATCCGTGATGGCGGAAACCGGAATGTCTTGCGACATCAGCTACTCCCTTTTGACTTAGTATATTATATCACTCAAGCTCATTTTTGTCAAGGAATTTTACAAAAAAACTTTTTTTGCTTATTTACAATTCTTTTTCGAGATGATATAATAATAGCATTAAGAGAACAGGGGGGATAGAAAATGAAAAGGATAATTGCGGTATTTGCCGTTTTGATTGCGGCACTTACTCTGGCATCGTGTAACGGCACTGACGCGCCTGAAAAAGGCGATTCGGCATACGATATTGCCGTGAAGTATGGCTTTACGGGGAGCGAGGCAGAATGGCTTGAAACACTTCGCGGTGCTGCGGGTGTGAACGGGAAGGACGGCAGGGACGGATATAACGGTATAAGCGTAAGTACCGTGACGGTCGATGCCGAGGGGTTCCTTATAGTAAAGCTGACCGACGGCAGAGAAGTCCGAGCGGGATATGTCGGAATACAGGAGCCCGACAGCTCGGACAAAGAGCCGATGCTGAACTGCACCGAGCTGAATATGCCGACCGACAGCCTTTATCTGCTTACCTCAGACAGAAAGGTTGGATGGAGCTCGTCCGATCCATCAGTTGTTCAGGTCACGCAGGAAGGGCTTCTTATCGCGCAGTCAGAGGGGAGCGCATTGATCACCGCGAGAGCGAGAGACGGAAAGACCTCGACCTGTCGAGTAAACGCGGTCTGCTTTTCGAGCAGAAAGCTTGATGACGGAACACTTGAGATCACACGGTACACCGGAGGCTCAAAAAATATAAGTGTTCCGGAAAACATAAAGGGCGTTACGGTAAGCTCTATAGGTGACAGGGCTTTTTCGGATGAGGAAGGCACTCTCGGACTGAAATCGGTCGTTATCCCCGATTCGGTAAGTAATATAGGTAACTATGCATTCAACTGTTGCAGATCACTTGAGAAGATCGAGCTCGGAAAGAATATCGTAAGCATCGGAAACTCCGCGTTCTACGGTTGTGAGATGCTGAAGTCGGTCGAGCTTCCGTCCGGACTTACAAAGGTTGGATATTCGGCTTTTTCATGCTGTTCCTCGCTTGTATCGGTTACACTTCCGGAGGGGCTTACAGAGATCTCAATAAGTATGTTCGTTGAGTGTACAGGGCTTGAAAGCGTGACGCTCAGCAAAAACACCACGAGTATTGGAACGATGGCGTTCCTCGGCTGTACGTCTCTTAAGACAATATCGCTTCCGGAAACCGTTTCGGTGCTCGGAGAGTACTCCTTTGCGCGCTGTGAGAGCCTTGCCGAGATCGTTATACCTGCGAATATAACTCAGATAGGCAACTCGACCTTTGCAAACTGCCACTCACTTAAAAAAGTCACATTCGGAAAGCTCACTGATATCGCCGAGTGTGCGTTTTACAGATGCTTATCGCTTGAAACTGTCGACTTTCCGGACAGTCTGAAAAATATCGACGAATATGCTTTTTCCGAATGTGAGTCGTTGACTCAGGTAAATCTGCCGGAGGGTATAACTTCTATCGGTAACGACTGTTTCAACGGTTGCTTGGCACTTGAGGGTATAAAGCTCCCTGCGAGTCTTAAGGATCTTCCCGAATATGCTTTCTATAAATGTACGAAGCTGAAAAGCATTGATCTCGGTACGGGGATCGCTTCGATCGGGAAGGGCGCGTTCAGATTCTGCGGTGCTCTTGAATCGGTAAATATTCCTGCGAACGTAAAGGTTATTTCAAAGCAGGCATTCAGTGAATGTACCTCACTTAATAGCGTAACCTACGCCGATAAGGCAGGCGTGACGGTCGCATCCGACGCTTTCGAAAAGACTCCGATAGAGATTTCGGAAAGGCTCGAGGACCTACGCAAGAATATTGATTCGTATGTCGTTGAGGCGGATTACAATGTTATTACGACCGCGAGCCTTACTGTAAGATCGTTACCTTATATCTGCAATGAGACCATAATGGATGCTGTTGCCGAAAAAACGGTCTTAAGATGCGTCGGTACTGTCGAATACGACGGTGTGCAATGGTACAAGGTAATTTTAGGAGATAAGTTTGGATTTATATCGCAGAAGTACAGCGAGAAGATGTGATTTATGATTGCATGTGCCGATAGAAGGGCAGAGCCGTCCGGCGACGGACGTACTTTGCCCGGCTTCGGAAAGAAGTCATTTATCCTCAATTATGCCGGAGGAGAGATATGGTTTGAGCATCTGGACGGTATTTACGGTTTTACGGAGCTTGCAGCGGAAAAATTGTGCTCCGACAGCGCTTCATTCCGCCGACCGTCATCTCCGTCACACATTTCTTTTGTTCTGGATGAGACGGTTGTCAACGATGAACTTATCTCTCTGATAGTCGATCTGCTGACAAAACCGGGGAAGCGCTTTATGCGTATAGCCTTTGCCGGAGCCGATCGTTCTGTGCGGAGGAAACTGAAAAAAAGGCTTTCCGGAAATGATTTTGCGATCGGATTCTTTGACGGTATAGATCCCGCGAAGGAATGGCTCACGAATGAAACATTATGAGTAATACGACGTTTCGAGGGATCGTATTGCCGAATACTTTTGACTGATTTCAAAAGGGTGCAGGCACTGCCTGCACCCCCTGACTCGCGGTTTATTCACCGAAAGGTGAAGTCCTCACCCGGAGACAATGTCGGCAAAAAGGTAGGAAGACAACAACTCTACGCCTGTTTTAAAAGTTTTCG
>CALYSG010000162.1 GCA_945485605.1 uncultured Clostridia bacterium | reverse complement strand
GGACGATCGCCTTTCGCCCGTTTTAAAGTTTGGCTCAAGCCTTTTCAAAGGCTTGCGGTTTCCGAAGGCAGAGCCTTGGTCGCCCTCCGCAGGCGGCGGCGGGCACAGCCTGCCCACCGTCATGTGATAAGGTTCGGATATGCGTTTCCGGCACCCGATGATCGGGTGCCGGAAACGTCTGTTGGTGCAGTGAATAAAGACAAATCCGAACCCCACCATCGTGTGATGAAGTTCGGATTTTTGATGTCGCCACCCGATAATTGGGGGCGGCAACTTGCCGCTGGTGCCGGAAACGGGAATCGAACCCGTACGATACTCTCGCATCACGGGATTTTAAGTCCCGGGCGTCTGCCTGTTCCGCCATTCCGGCAACGGTAACGTTATCATTATACTATTCCTTCCGCCTTTTGTCAATACGGCTCGGAAAAATTCGGGCTCATCCTCCGCTGAATTCGAATCGTTTTCCAAAAGGGCAAGCTGCCTCCCGAAGCCTTATGCGGGGAACTCTTCCGGTTGAAAAGTCCCCGCGCAAATCCGCCTGTTTTATTACTTCTCAGAGCCGGTAAACCCGGAAATGTCAACCTCCGCGAGAGCCGAGGGGCTGATCCTTCCCTTCGTGCGCTCGAAATAGGCTATGCTGTTCCGAAGGAGCAGGAGCACCTGATTATTGAGCGTCCTGCCCTCCGCCTCCGAGACGATGAGCGCCTTTTTCAGGACGTCCTCGGGGATCCGTAGCGTGACCTCGGGTGACTGCTTCATTCGGCGTCACCTCCGACAGAGAGACGAAGCGTGCCCTTATACTCAAGGAGCTTCATAAAGTGTCCTCCGACGACCGTGCGGTTGCGGAAGCTCTTCCTGAGTCCGCTGCTGCTTCCGTATGCACGGTGGAGCGCCGTCGTCGTCATATACCAGTCGGTCATAGGCACCCTTGACGCGGTTTCGTTGTAGCTGTCCCAGAGCGGCTCAATGAATTTCTCGAAATCTTCTTTACCGTCGGCGAGAACGCCCGTCCAGATATACCAGTCGCTCTTCGTATAATCGGCGCGATTGTCGAGCGGAAGACCGTAGTCGTTCATATGCTTTGCATAGCTTGAAAACTCTGACGAAAGGACCTCCTTCGGCATGATTTCCGTGCCGAAGAGCTTATCCCACGCGATGTTGTACTTCATTGAGAAGCTGTTCTGCCAATCAAACGCGAGACGGTAGCTTCCGTCGGCGTTCGCGGCACGCTTTACCCAGCTCTCCGCCATTTTTTTCGCGACTGCGAGAAGTCTTTCGTACTCGCCGCCGTTGCCGAGCAGCTTCTCGATGATACCCATACCGGCGATACCCATGATAGCCTTAAGGGTAAGGTTGCAGTTATGCGCAAGGTGCCCGGCGAAGTCGTCCGTGCAGAGCTGGTTCGCGGGATCCTCGCCGTTTTCGACAAGGTATGTGCACCATTTGCGGAGAATGTCTATATGCTCCGCGGCGAAGTCGGCATTTCCCGTCGCTACGGCAGCCGTCGCCTCCATAAGCAGCATATTGCCGCATTCCTCAAGGGGCATCTGCTTTTCTTCGAGAAGCACTCCGTCCTTCAGCCCGTAGACCTGTCCGTTCACGAGCGGATAGCGTCCCGCGTCGTGAGGTGCAAAGTCGTACTTCCACGCCTCGGTCGAGGCGAAGCGGTAGATCGGACGCATCATTCCGCGGACGAGCTCGGGGTTGTAGAGAAGGAAGAGAGGGGTAGAGGGATAGCTGACGTCGACCGTCGCGGCGCATCCGTTCGAGAAGCACTCCTTCGAGATGTAGAGGACCTCACCCTCAGTGTCAAGCACGAGCTTGTGAGCCGCTACCGACTGACGGAGAGAAAGGATCAGGAGCTCTGCATACTTTTCTCCTCCCGCCGCCGTCGCATCGGCGACCATCTTTTCGGAAAAGTCGGTGCAACGCTTCATTATGTCGGTATAGTCGCGGTGAGCGGCGCTTATCGCGTCGGTTATCGTCGCGTCCTTTGTCTTCCAGTAGGCGTCGAGCTTGTCCCCGAAGTATTCTATTGACTTTACGTCGTCGTAGGCAAAGCTGAAGAGCCTGCCTTCACCGACTTCTGCCTCGGCAAAGACGAAGGTCATGCCGTCGGCAAGGTAAGAGCCGTACTCCGCGCCCTTCGGAGTCTTGCAGGTGAGGTAGAAGCGCCCCCAGTCGATCCTCTGATCGTCGCCGTCGTGCGAAAGGACGTTCTGGACCTCGGAGGCAAGGGTAACGCTTCCCCCCTCGCAGGAAACCTTCACGGGATACTCTCCCGCAAGGTCGAGGCAGATCTGCTCGGAAGCCGAGACCTTCGCGCGCACGCCGTCGGCATCGGCGCTTATGTAAAGGTAGCTGACGGGGCGCGAAACGAGGTACAGATCGTCGGGAATGACGGGCGAGGTGAACGTCAGCCTTACCGTGACTCCGCCGCAGTCAAAGGTATAGTATGAAGAGAAGGCGTCCATATCAAAGCATATCTGACGGGCGGCGGGGATGCCGTCGTTGCGACCCATGACGCCGTATTCTCTGTCGCCGACCTTAACGGTACAGCGCAGAGCTACCGTCCTGCCCGTCCAGTGAACGGTGTCCGAGGCGTTGAGGTCGTCCGATTCCGACCAGACGCTGAAGAAAGGATCGGAGGTTATCAGAGGTATTGCCGGAGGTCTCATTTTCATAATCGGTAAACTCACTTTCAGTATTTTTCGGCATGTAAAGTCTGCCGGATATCATTATATGTTATTTTATTGATAAAGTCAACCGTAGTGCAGGGAAATATTCCCTCGCAAGAAAAAATAAAAAATCAAAAAAAGTGTTGACAAACGCATTAAAGTGTGCTATAATCGCTTCGTTACGTGAAATTTGCTGGTGTGGCTCAATGGC
>CALYSG010000161.1 GCA_945485605.1 uncultured Clostridia bacterium | reverse complement strand
AAGCTCTGCCACGCGCGAATATCGCGCGTGGCAGAGCTTTTAACATATTTATTTCACGTCGCAGGAGAAGACGTGGACCTTCTCCGAGCCGTGGGTCTCGTTGAATCTTACCTCAAGTGTCTTAGCCTTTACACCGTCAAGGCTGATGCGTCTGAGCGACAGGTAGTTGTCGTCATCCGAGAAGACCTTCTTACCGTCGGCGTAGACCTCGAAGTCTTTCACGATCGGCGCGGCGACCGTCATGGGCTTGAAGTCCTTGCCGGTGTGGAGCCTCATGGCGAAGACTCTCATCTTCTTGTTTGCCGAGACCGACTTGCGAGAGTAGTCAAGGTCGAAGAGAACGCGGAGCTCGTGCAGCTCGGTCTCCTTTCCGAAATCAAATGTTATGCTGTCACCCTTGTTCAGGCTGACATAGTTTATCTTGCCTTCCTCGTCGGGGCGTTCGCATCCGTTGAAGAGCAGCTCACGGTCGGCGTCAGAGAGGTTCAGCTTTGCCGACTTTGACAGCTCGGGGATATTTCTTACAAAGCCGGGTAGGTAGCAGCCCGCATCCATAAGTTTACCCTGAAGCTCTTCAAGTCTTTCTTCATACACACCGTCGGGCGTAAGGTTCTCGTTGACGCAGATCGCGGCGGCGGTACCCATAGCCTGACCGAGGAGCGAGCAGGTAGCCATTACTCGGGTAGAGCTCATGGCGGCGTGCGTCGCGCTTATGTTCCTTCCGGCGAAGAACAGGTTCTTTATGTTCGCCGAATAGAGCGAGCGGTAGGGAATACCGTAGGGCGAGGGCGCGGGATAGAGCTTTGAGGGCGGGTTCTTCTCCTTGAAGGAATAGAACCCGGCGGGGCTGTGATCGTCCATCGGCCAACCGCCGTAGGCGATAGTGTCCTTAAACTTACCGCCGGCCTCCACATCGTTCTCGGTGAGGATGTATCTGCCGACGTAGCGGCGCGATTCGCGCTTGCCGGGCAGACAGCCTACCCATTCAAGCTCCCAGTTGTCGGCGCCGTGGTTGCCGTGGTTCTTTATGTGATCCCAGATCCCGTATGCGATCTTTATCAGCTCGTCGCGGAGCTTCTCGGCATCGTGAATAGAATCGTACTCTCCGCCGAGCTCAAGCCACCACAGGTTCGTGCCGGAGGTCCCGGGAGAATGAGGACGGCTCATGTTGACGACAGTCTTTACATCTATGTCGGTGACGCTGCCGCCGGTTTTGAGGTATGCCGAGGCATTTCTCTTTGCGAGAAAGTCTGCGTCCTGCTCCTTGACCTTTACGCCGTCGCCGCCGAAATCCTCATCGTTTTCGTAGACGTAAGCCCACTTCGGGGGAATGAACTCGACCTTGTGATCGGTCTCTACTGCCTGGAGCAGGCAGGACATTCCCATAGTCTTGAGGTCTGCCTTTTCGTGACCCATAGCTTCGTTGAATTCGCTGTGAGCCTCGCGTCCTACTCTGAAGAGCGCTCCGACGACGGGTGCGAGGACCGAGTCGCCCGAGCAGTCGGCGAAGTATTTTGCATATACGGTGTGCCACGTATAGGTCGTGAGCTGCCAGCCGACGACTCTCGTTATGCTGCCGTTCCCGTCGGTGTCGGCATCGCAGACAGAGCAGTTCATGATGACTTCAATATTCTTTTCGGAGGTCACTTTTCCCCACATAACACCGTCCCAGATCGAAAACTGAAGGTTCGGGTTGCGGTAGATGTTTTCCTCCTCGAGCTCGGATATGATGCCGGTTTCGCGGTTACATTCGCCTTTGGCTCCGCGGACCCACATACGTATCTCGCTCGAGCAGTTGCCGCCGAACATCGGGCGGTCCTGAATAAGTACTACCTTTATTCCTTCGCGTGCGGCTGCAATTGCGGCACACATACCTGACAGACCGCCTCCGACGACGCAAAGGTCGCAGCGGTGGTCAACGTGACGCATCGTGTCTGTTTTTACTGTAAGCATTTTATACTCCTTTTTATTCGGGATTCACGAAGGTGACCTTCGTGAAAAATTCTGTCTTGTCGCGCATCATCGTGAGTGCGCGGTTGCAGTCAAAGAGATCTACGCGATGAGTTATAAGGTCGGCATAGTTAATGCTTCCGTCAGCCATGGCGGCGACGGTCGCCGTCCAGTCGTTCGTAACGCTGTTGAAGGATGAGTTCCAGGTCCCGAAGATGCTCAGCTCGCGGCGAAGGATCTGAGAGTAGACCTTCTGCGGCAGAGTCATATCGCGTCCGGGGTTGCCCATCAGTACGAGCCTTCCGTGATTTTTCAGCGACAGGACGCAGTTTGCAAGAGCCGGAGAGGCTCCCGTACCCTCGAGGACACAGTCGGCAAGCCCGTCACGCGCCTGATCGTAAGCTTCGAAACCGAATTTCTCGGCAAAGGCTAACTTTTCGTCCGAAATATCGACGACTCTGACCTTAGAAGCACCGGCGCGGCGAGCCCACTGAGCGGCGATGAGACCGATAGGACCCGCTCCGAAGATGACGCAGAGGTCGCCGAGCTGAACGTCAAGGCGACGCACGGCGGCACGACCGACAGACCCGGGCTCGCATAGCGAGGCAACGACGGGATCGACGTTTTCGGGAAGCAGGATAAGGTTCCGTTTATCGACGGCTATGTATTCGGCAAAGCCTCCGTCGCGGCGACTGCCGTAGTAATCGTAATCAGAGCAGTTTGCATATTCCCCGACCTCGCACGCGGCGCATTTGCGGCAGGGAATAAGGGGGAATACCGCGGCGTACTTGCCGTCAAGCTCGCCGTCGGGATCGTAAACTATCTTTCCGGCGAATTCATGTCCCGGTATCGTCGGGAAATGATAAGTACCCGACACGAACACGCGGGGGATGTCGCTGCCGCAGATGCCGCAACCGAGCACCTTTAAGAGTACCTCGCCCGATCTTGGCTCGGGACGCGCGACTTCTTCGTAGCGAAGGTCGCCGACGGCATGAAGCACCGCGGCGTGCATTGTTTTTTCCGACACTTAAGAAACCTCCTTGAAAGCCCCC
>CALYSG010000160.1 GCA_945485605.1 uncultured Clostridia bacterium | reverse complement strand
GTCGGATCAAACGCTTCTGTTGCTCCGAACTGAACCAGCCTGCTTCTGCGCCCCTCCATGACTTCAGCCATATATACTGCCTTAGCACCGTAGGCAAAGGCTGCCATCATATGAAGCACCCCCACGCGGAAAGTGGATTTTCCGAGTGTGGGCACCGAACGCCGCCGCAGTATGCGTCGTAGGCGACTTCAATAACTGGGGCGACTCATGCCCTATGACGCGCATAACCGACGGCGGAGTATGGGAGGCAACTTTACCCGGCAACGCATTTTCAGTCGGACAGCTATACAAATTCAGAATAACTGCGGGCGACGGCAGAGAACTTTATAAAGCGGACCCCTACGCGTCATACTGTGAAAAGCCACCTGCCACTGCATCTGTATGCTACATAAGTAATTACAAATGGCGCGACAGCGGCTGGAAAAGATTCAGGAAAAAGCAATCGAAGGATCTTTACTCGAAGCCTCTTAACATATACGAGCTTCATGTCGGTTCGTGGCGCAGACACAGCGACGGCAGCTTTCTTAATTACCGTGAACTTGCATCGGCACTTGCACCGTACGTGAGAAAGATGGGATATACACACGTTGAACTTATGCCGGTCGCCGAGCACCCTTACGATGGGTCATGGGGCTATCAGGTCTGCGGATACTATGCACCGAGCGCCAGATGGGGAGAACCGGATGATCTGCGCGCATTTGTTGATGAGATGCACAACGCCGGCATCGGAGTCATCTTCGATTGGGTGCCGGCTCATTTCCCGAAGGACGCTCACGGACTGTATGAATTTGACGGACAGCCCCTCTACGAATATCAGGGCTCCGACCGCAAGGAGCACGAAGGGTGGGGAACACGCCGGTTCGATGTCGGACGTGAGGAGGTAGAGTGCTTCCTCATATCAAATGCGCTTTACCTTGCCGACCAGTTTCACGCCGACGGCATCCGTGTCGATGCGGTAGCGTCGATGCTTTACCTTGACTATGACAAAAAGCCGGGTGAATGGGTACCGAACATATACGGTGACAACCGTTGCCTTGAGGCTATCGCCTTCTTTAAGAAGCTCAATTCGGTAATGTCAAATGAATATCCGGACGTTATGATGATAGCCGAAGAATCCACCGCTTGGGCACATATTACAGGCTTTTCGCAAGACGGACTGGGATTTACATACAAATGGAATATGGGATGGATGAACGATACTCTGAATTACGCCGAAACCGACCCTTACTTCAGAAGCGGAAATCATGCGCGTCTGACCTTCCCTATATGCTATTCGTTCGGAGAAAAATACATATTGCCGATCTCTCACGACGAGGTAGTTCACGGAAAAAGATCCTTCCTTGACAAAATGCCGGGAGAATACGGCGCGAAGTTTGCTCAGGCACGCCTTTTTATGGCATACAGGATCTGCTTCCCCGGCAAGAAGTTATCATTTATGGGAGAAGAAATCGGTCAGTTCCGCGAATGGGATTATGAGGGACAGATCGAATGGTTCCTTCTCGGATATGAAAGTCACCGGAATCTCTCGGAATATACCGCAGCACTCAATCATTTTTACCTGTCGCACGCCGAGTTATATGAGCTTGACTGTGAGATGAGCGGCTTTGAATGGATATATCCCGATATGAAGGATATAAGCGTTATCGCCTTTCGAAGAAAAGCAAAGAACGGCAACGAACTCATCATCACATTAAATTTTACCCCCGTGACGAGAGAAGATTTTACACTTGAGGTTCCGGCTCCCGGAAAATATACGGAAGTGTTCAATTCAGAAGCCACCGAATTCGGCGGCTCAGGTATACTTAATTCCGGGGAACTCGAAGCCACACAAAAAGAGGCAAGAAACTTTGTGAAAATTACGTTGCCGCCGTTTGGTTGTTCAATTTTTAAAAAGATCTGAGAAAAATAATATTATATTACGGAGGATGACATGATAAAGAATAAAGAATGTGTCGCCATGCTTCTTGCGGGAGGTCAGGGAAGCCGTCTTTACGCGCTTACCACAAAGACCGCAAAGCCGGCGGTGTCCTTCGGTGGGAAGTACCGGATAATTGACTTTACTCTCTCAAACTGTGTGAATTCCGGGCTCGATACCGTTGGAGTGCTTACCCAGTATCAGCCGCTTGTCCTTAATGATTACATCGGAAACGGACTGCCGTGGGACCTTGACCGGACCTTCGGCGGAGTAAAGATCCTCCCACCATACCAGGGACATTCGCACTCCGACTGGTATCGGGGCACCGCAAATGCGATTTACCAGAATATCGAATTTATCGAGCGCTATGATCCGGAGTATGTTCTCGTGCTTTCGGGAGATCATATCTATAAGATGGACTATTCTGAGATGATCGACTATCACAAAGCAAAGGGTGCTGACTGTACCATAGCAGTCATCGAAGTTCCGCTTGCAGAGGCAAGTCGCTTCGGCATTCTTACAACCGACGAAAATAACCGAATAGTTAAGTTTACCGAAAAGCCGAAAGAGCCCGACAGCACGAAGGCATCTATGGGAATTTATGTTTTCACAAAGAAAAAGTTGCTTGAATACCTGAAGGCGGATGATGAAGACGAAAATTCATCAAAAGACTTCGGCAAAAACGTGATCCCCGCAATGCTCTCGGCGGGAGAAAATATGTACGCTTATCCGTTTGAAGGCTACTGGAAGGATGTCGGCACGATCGGGAGCCTTTGGGAAGCTAATATGGATCTGCTCGGCAAGCGTCCGAAGCTTTCCTTAAATGATCCGGGCTGGAGAATATTCTCGCGTCACTACGCGCTTCCGCCGCAATATATCGGTGAGAACGCAAAGGTCGAGGACTCCGTGATCACTGAAGGCTGTGAGATCTACGGCACTGTCAAGAACTCTGTTCTCGGCGCGGGGGTAAAGGTTGCCTACGGAGCTTATGTAAAAAATTCCGTCATAATGGAAAACACCGTAATAAAAGAAGGCGCATCGGTAAACTATACCACAATAGACAGTAATTGTGAGATCGGTGCCGGTGCAAGCGTCGGTGCAGATAAGAAAACGGCATCGGAC
>CALYSG010000159.1 GCA_945485605.1 uncultured Clostridia bacterium | reverse complement strand
CGTTATCACGGATGCAAATGATGACTCGGACATATCGTTCCATGTTGTATCACTGTCCCAATCTTCGAGTATCTCTCTGACAGCATAGTAATCGGAATACTCATAGTCTCCTACTGTAAGCGTAAGCGTTGCATTTGTCAAAACAGAGCCGGCGGGAAGACTTGAAGCGGTTATTCCGGTTTTTCGTATAAGCACCCGATTGTGACCGTCCGATTCATAATAGCCGGCATACATTGATCCATCGTCATTTTCATCAATATCCGATGCGATCGTAATATATTCTGCCGTTGCACTGTTTTCCCCACCGTAATTCACGGTCGGATCTATTGTTACGGGGAAAGCTCTGCCTTCGGCATTTATCCATTCGCTGTCGGCGGTAACGCAGAGAGAATATCTGCCGTTGCCGATCTGCGACAATGAGTATGCTACCGCGCTCGAACGTTTTCCGTCGGCATCAAACATATATCCCTTCGGGATCTTATACACCGTTCTCCCATCAGTGGGCGAGCTGATAACGATCGAACCGTCCGCGCGCTGCTCGGCGGTCAGGTCGTTGAGTTTAAGGGTAAAGGTATAGCTGTAACTGTCGGATGCTTTTTTGACTATGATGTTTTCTTTTATGTTCAGCGACTCGGCAATATACTCGATATCCACATCGTCAAGGATGTCGGCATAAAGGATCTTTGCGGACAGCTTGTCAAGGGTCGTGAGCTTTTTGAGCTTTGTCGCGTCTTTATCGAATTCAGTGGAGGTGTTTGTGACCTTTCCGGCGGTCTTTTTCTTTGCGCCGTCAAGGCTTAAGGTTATCTTGCCGTTGCCGTCGTGAAGGGTAAACAGAGACTCATTTTCCGTGATCTTCTTTGCAAATTTCACACGGGCATTACCTGTTGAAAATTCACTTCCGGACGAGCTTAAGGTATTATCTATATCCTGCCATTTGCCGTTATCGTCAAGGGTATGGACAGGATTGCTGTACTGTACGGCTATGTAGCTCCCGTCCTCAAGTCGGAAATGCTTTACGCTTTCTTCCCTCAAGGATTCAAGCTCGTAGATGTTATCCGATTGTCCGCGGGATTTGTTTGAATTTGATTTGTCTGCGGTCTGAAACGCTTCCGCCAATGTAGTTAACGGTAAAAGATACATGACCATCAGGACTGACAAGATGGCAGCCAAAAATTTAATTGAAAAATGTTTTAGTTGTCGCATTATTAGTACCTTTCCTTATATTTATTTTTGTCGTTGTTTTTGACATTTCTGATCCTTCAAATTGATCAGAATGCCTGTGGTTTCCCGTAGATAAACGCTTTTATGTACTTTGAAAAATACAATATTTTCCGATAACCTCCCTTCTTTTATTACTCTCACTATATAAAACCCTGACACACCGATTTTCGTTACAGGGTAAATGAGAAAATTTTTATTTTTTTGTCGAACAAGAAAAGCGCTTATCCCGATCTGTGGATAAGCCCTTTGGGGTTTATTATAACCCGGTTTATTTATACTGTTTCACGCTTCGGCAGACTTTCAAAATATCCTTCTGCGTTTCAAATACGCCCTGGATCAGATACAGATATCCACTGTCCTGTCAGACCACTGTCATGATGCCGTCTTCGATCATGAGAATTCCTTCACTTCCGTTTATGTCGATATTTTTCGGCGGTTCATTCGGAGTGTCAATCTGAAGAATATCTCTTTCCGGCGTTCCTTGTATATAGGTAAATGCATATTTTCCGTCGCTGTCATAGTATTCGGCAGAAAAGAGCGTTTTGGATCTGAACGCCGTCGTCGTGTATCCCTCCGGCATATATCCGGGAAGATTTACCTCCTCTATCGAAGCCGGCGCGCGCGAAGATGCTCCGGATTGGGAGCTGTTGCCTCTGAATTTCACCGCAATGTATTCGTCGTACCATTCCACGACAGCCTCCCACATAGCTTCCCGCACCTCGGGTATGCTTACGCAGGCGGTGAAAACCAGCGATATACATATAAGGCAGGCTATCGCCGCGATCTTCAGCGCATGAAAAGCCGGATGCGAGCACTTTTTTCTTTCGGCTCTTTTTATTATGTGCATAGCCTTCCGGCGGGCTTTTTCGGATATATCCTGATACGGCTCAAGCTCAAGAAACTTTTCAGCTTCATCGTCAATGAGGGATCTTGAGGAAAGAGCTATCAGTGCATCAAGCCGATCAAAACTGCATTCGTTCATATACTTCATCTCCGAGTAATTCTCTCAATTTGTTTTTCGCACGAAATACCCGCATACGGATAGTGCTTTCGTCGGCACAAAGTATCTCCGTCATCTCCGAATACCTGTATCCGTAATAATACTTTAACATTATTGCGTCGCGCTGCTCGTCACTAAGCTGCCGGAGAGCCTGCCTGAGAATAGCGACAGTCTCATTGTTTATTACGATTCTTTCCACATCCTGACTTTCGTCCGCCCGGATCTCTCCGAGTTCATCAGATTCGTCATATGAGGTGTGAACGGCAGTCCTCTTTTTCCGATTGTAAAACGAGATAGCGGCGTTTCTGGTATATATAACCACGAGGGATGCTGTTTCGTTACAGTCTTTTCCGAGAAATTTTTCGGCATTGTCCGCAATGCGTGCTATCGCATTCATCGCGGCGTCCTCCGCATCCTCCGGATGCTTCAGAATGTTATAGCACAGGCGCTTCATTTTCGGGAAATATTCGAGGTATATGTTTTCGACAGTTGAGCGTTCTTCCTCGCTTTCTATTGCGAGCAGTATTTCACATATCATAATGCTTTTGAATTCCGCCTGTTTCTAATGTATTTTGCGGGGGCTACCCGGAATTACAAAAATTATACATTATATTGTTTTTACTGTCAAGCCGAACAATAGCAAAAAATGTCAAAATTTGATGCATTATTGTATATTCAGATTTATCGGAATAGTATCCTCAGTTTTTTGCCACCTATTGACAATACGGTTTCCGTATGATATAATCCTATCAAGCAGAACGGTTCGTTCTATATTGAGGTGAGGTACTAAAATGAGAAAGAGAAATCCGGAAACAATGAAGGAAATACAGGAATTTG
>CALYSG010000158.1 GCA_945485605.1 uncultured Clostridia bacterium | reverse complement strand
TTATTTTACCTATTCAGCTGCAAATTTCGGCTGCAAGGGTGTCAAGCTCGGCAAGGCTCTTTTCGTTAAGCGCCGATCTGACGGTCACGGTTGTGTCAGTGAAGGTCAGGTCTTTTGCACCTTCGAGCATCGATCGCATAGTTTTTGACGCGGCGGGTGCCCACGATCCGTTCTCTATAAGTGCTATTTTACGGTTTCTGAAATTCCTCTCGGTCAGCATATTTATGAATTCATGCATGGGGGGGAATATTCCGGCGTTGTAGGTCGTCGTGGCGAGAACTGTCGTCGGGAATCTGAAGGCATCGGATACCGCTTCCGACATATCGCATCTTGCAAGGTCGCGTATAACTACCTCTTTGCAGCCCGCATATTTCAGCTTTTCGAAGAGAAGCTCGGCGGCAGCCTTCGTATGTCCGTAAACAGAGGTATAGGCTATCAGAACGCCGTCGGTTTCGGCGCTGTAAGCTGACCACGTGCTGTACTTTTCCACATAATATCCGATATTTTCGCAGAGCACCGGACCGTGAAGCGGACAGATCGTTTTTATATCAAGCGTTCTTGCCGCTTTGAGAAGATTCTGTACTTGCGCACCGTATTTTCCTACTATGCCGAAATAATATCTTCTTGCTTCGCTCAGCCACTCCTCCCCCGAGTCGGATGCGCCGAATTTTCCGAATGCATCGGCAGAGAAGAGGATACCGTCCGTCGTGTCGAAGGACAGCATTACTTCGGGCCAATGTACCATGGGAGCGAAGATGAATTTCAGAGAGTGTCTGCCGAGGTTCAGCGTGTCTCCGTTTGCCACCGTCATGCGATTTTTGCACTTTCCCTCACCGAAGAAGGCGTCGATCATTGCGAAAGCTTTTGAGTTCGCGACGACGGTCGTTTCGGGATAGCGCTCTGTGAATTTGATAATATTAGCCGAGTGATCGGGCTCCATGTGATGTATTATAAGGTAATCAGGGCTCCTGTCGCCGATGGCTTCTCTGAGATTTTCAAGCCACTCGTCGCCGAACTTTTCACTTACCGTGTCGGTAACTGCGGTTTTTTCATCTACGATAAGGTAAGAGTTATAGGACATACCGCGGGGAACTTTGTATTGTCCCTCGAACAGATCGGTTATGTGATCGTCAACGCCTATGTTTTTTACTTCTGCCGTAATTTCTTTGATCATTATTGTTTCTCCTTCCGCCGGAAGACAATTATAAAATGTATTATACGCCCTTTGAGCTCAGATGTCAAGACCCGTTATCGCAGGAATCGTTGCGTATTTTTTCCTCACGCAGAGCCGACAGGCAAAGAGCGCACACAGAACGCTGAACCTGCGATAGACGCTTGTTACGGTGAATTATCAGACAGGATTCGCGCGTCAGGTCTGCATCTTTGATCTTTATCTCACGCAAAAAATTTTCGGATTCCATTCCGCGGAGAAGATCTTCCGGCAATACGGCGATCCCGAATCCGGCGGCGCAGGCGCTTATCAGTGCGGAATTGCTGACCGATGTCATAACGGGGTCACAGGTCAGCTTCGATGCCGCGAACAGTCTGTCTACCGAGTCGCGGGAGGCACTGCCTGTCTCGCGCAGAAGCAATCTTTCGGAGGCGAGCTCGGATACAGAGAGGCTGTCCGGGCAGTCGTAAGAAACGGCGCAGACAGCAACGAGTCGGTCGGAGCATATCGGCGTCGGTTTTATTTCCGGAAAAGTGATTTTTCCCTCTACGAATCCGAAATCAAGGTCGCCGCTGATCAGCTTTTTCTCGACTCCGAGAGTTGTGTTTACGTCTATTCTGAGATCTGCCGTAGGGAAGGACCCTCTGACCTCGGTTATTATTCGCGGCAGCTTTTCTTTTGCTATCGTCAGAGAAGAGCCTATCCTCACAACGGGGCGTTCGCTACCCTCTCCGGCGAGTCTTTCAAAGTCCCCAAACGCAGTGAGCACCTCTTTTGCTTTCAGAAGCAGGAGCTTACCTTCGCACGTAAGTACGAGCCTTCGGTTTATGCGGTCAAAAAGACGCACGCCGTAGTATTTTTCGAGCTCTGATACAGCCGTGCTGACTACCGGCTGGACGATATGGAGCGACTCGGCGGCACGTGTCACGCCGCCCTTTTCACAAACTTCGACGAATATTTTCAGATGTCTCAGAGTCATATATATCTCCTTTTAGCTATGATAATGTTAAGATTATACTATTTTACAAATTATCTGTCAAGTGATATAATATCTTTGATTTTTCTCGGAGGCTTAATTATGACTAAGAAAGAAAAAGCGAAACAGTGCATTAAGCTGTTTCTGATAATGTTCAAGATCGGGCTTTTCACCTTTGGCGGAGGCTACGCCATGATAGCTTTGCTCGAGAGAGAGTTCGTGTCTGGACGGAAATGGGTGGATAAGGATGAATTCCTTGACCTTATAGCGATCGCCGAGTCGACACCGGGACCTATGGCGATAAACAGCGCTACCTATGTCGGATACAAGGTCGCCGGGATCTTTGGAGCTCTTTTAGGCACGGTTGCGGTCTGCATACCTCCTTTTTTCATCAAATACGCGATCTCGCTGTTTTTCGATCAGTTCATGGCTCTCGAATATGTCGGATATGCTTTCAGGGGAGTGCAGGTCTGCGTGATCTATCTTATAGCCTCGGCGGGTATAAAGATGCTTCGCGAAATGAAGAAGAATCCCATGAACATCGTTCTTATCTCGGCGACGGCACTCTGTATGGTGTTGTTTTCCGTATTCGCGGTCAACTTTTCTTCGATCTTTTACATCGTTATCGGAGGGTGCGTCGGACTTTTCGTATATCTGATTATGAAGATCCGAAATAATTCGAAAAAGAAGGAGGGCGAGGCGAAATGATCTATCTTCAGCTTTTTCTGACCTTTCTTGAGATAGGTGCGGTGTCCTTCGGCGGAGGCTACGGCATGATCGCGCTCATCAGCGAGAAGGTCACGTCGTTAGGCTGGCTGACGGCGGAAGAGCTTCAGAATTTTATAGCTGTTTCGGAGGTCACGCCGGGTTCTCTCGCGGTTAGTGTCGCGACCTTTGTCGGTGCGGAAAAAGGGGGCTTCCTCGGTGCGCTCGTCGCGACT
>CALYSG010000157.1 GCA_945485605.1 uncultured Clostridia bacterium | reverse complement strand
GGACTTACGCCGCAGGAATTTTCCCGGAAGGCGCTTTTTGCCGACCGTCCGGTTGACCTCGGATCGCGCTGTACGGTTTTTATGAACAGTTCGGTCAAGCAGGCACAGAAGGATGGCGCAAGCGTCGGAAATATCGCGGCGGGACTTTCGATAAGCGTCGTAAAGAATGCACTTTACAAGGTCATTCGCTGTGCCGATCCCGAGAGTCTCGGCAAAAACATTGTCGTTCAGGGGGGGACGTTCGGAAGCGACGCGGTGCTGAGATCTTTTGAACAGGAGATAGGCAGAAACGTCATACGTCCGTCGGTTGCCGGACTTATGGGAGCCTACGGTGCGGCGCTTTATGCCTCGGTCAGATGCCGGGGACGGAAAAAAAGCAGCCTTATCGACTCTTTGGCGCTTAAGAGCTTCACTCATGAGGTAAAGACCGTGACCTGCAACGGTTGCGGCAACCATTGCCGCCTTACGGTAAATCTGTTCTCGGGTAATAACTCTTATATTGCCGGAAACCGTTGTGAAAGACCTCTTAAAAAGAGCGGCACAGGTCTCAGGTACGATCTGTTTGAGTATAAGAACGAGCTTCTTATGAAGTATCGCCGGAATGTCCGTGAAGAAGGGAAGCCGACCGTAGGAATACCTATGGGCCTTAATATATACGAGCTTCTGCCTTTCTGGTACACATTGCTTAAGACGCTCGGCTTCAATGTCGTAGTGTCGCCGATGTCGAATCATGAGCTTTACCGTTCCGGACAGCACACTATCCCGTCGGATACGGTATGCTTCCCGGCAAAGCTGATTCACGGGCATATAGAGGCTTTGTTAAAAGAAAATGTCGATGCGATCTTCTATCCGAGTATGAGCTACAACATTGACGAGCATAAGGGATCGAATCACTTTAACTGCCCGGTCGTTGCCTATTATCCGGAGGTCATCGGTGCTAATGTCGGCACACTTTCGCGGGTTAAATACATAAATGATTTCATAGGCATTCACGATTATAAAGAGTTCGTGAAGCATTTCGGCGGGATTCTCGCATCTCACGGCTACCGATTCGGTAAAGGGGAAATAAAGGCGGCGGCAAAGGCGGCGTATATCGAATACGAATCGTATAAGCAGAAGGTCAGGGAAAAGGCAGACGAATACCTTGAGCTCGCAAAACGCGAAAAACTGCCCGTCATAGTCCTCGCGGGAAGACCATATCACATCGACCCCGAGATCAATCACGGCATAGATAAGCTTATATGCGGGCTCGGTGCGGTTGTTGTAAGCGAGGATTCGGTCGCCGGAAGGATCGAAAAATTCTCTACGACCGTGCTCAATCAGTGGACCTATCATGCAAGACTCTATTCGGCGGCAAAGTTTGTCTCGGAGGTTGACGACTTAAATATCAACCTCGTTCAGCTCGTTTCCTTCGGATGCGGTGTTGACGCCGTGACGACCGATGAGGTCAGATCGATACTTGAACGGAACGGTAAGCTATATACTCAGATAAAAATCGACGAGATAACGAATCTCGGAGCCGTGAAGATAAGACTCAGAAGCCTATTCGCGGTGACGGAAGGAGAATAAAATGCTTTACTTTACCTGTTTTTTGGCAGCGGCATGCGGATATCTTGTCGGAGGCATAAATCCTTCGATAATACTTTCAAAGCTGATCTATAAAAAAGATATAAGAGAGTGCGGAAGCGGCAATCCCGGCTTCACAAATTTCAAGCGTACATTCGGGAACGGCGCGGCAACGTGGGTAGTCCTGATTGCCGATATACTTAAGACAGCTCTTCCGATCATAGTTTTTTCGTGCGTGATGGGATTGTTTTTCGGTCAGCGTCAGCTCGGCGCGGCACTTACGGGTTTTGCCTGTATGCTCGGTCATGCTTTCCCGGTCTGGTACGGCTTCAGAGGCGGAAAGAGCTTCATCGCGGGATTCGCGACAGCCTGTTTTGTTGACTGGAGGGGAGGGCTTATCTTCCTCGGAATATTTATGCTTTTGCTTTTCACGGCAAAATTTATGTCACTTGCATCTATTGTGGGAACGCTCGTATATCCGATTGCACTCCCGTTCTTTCATCCGTCGGTCGCGGTCGAGGTGCTCGCGGTCTGCTCGGCGTTGCTTGTTATCTTAAGGCACAGAAAGAACATAGCAAGGCTTTTCTCGGGCAAGGAGCCGAAATTTCATCTGAAAAAATAACGGCTTAGGAATCTCCGCACAGCAGATTCTTAGTAAACATTTTTTTGACGCATCTGTAAATGTATTGGGTAAACAAAGATAACGAATATGATCCTGCACAGGCTCGTAAAAAATACCGACCGTTACGGGCTCAGCAAAGAGGACATTTCGTTTATCTCGTCGCTTTCGGCACTGCACGATATAGGAAAGATCACCGTGGCGGAGGGTATACTCAATAAGCCCGGAAAGCTCACCACTAAGGAATGGGAGATAATGAAGGCTCATACCGTTAACGGAGACAGTATACTTGACAGCGCTTCAAACTCCGACGATCACGAAAAGCTTATGCAGATCGCGCACGAGATCGTGCGATCGCATCATGAGAGATGGGACGGCAGTGGATACCCCGATGGGCTCTCAGGTGATATGATACCGATATCTGCACAGGTAGTATCTATAGCAGACGTTTATGATGCACTTACAAGTAACCGTTGCTATAAGAAGGCGTTTTCTCATGAGACGGCGGTGCGCATGATTTGCGAGGGAGAGTGCGGCTCATTCAACTCTCTCCTTACAGAGTGTTTCCGCGACATAGAGCCGGAGCTATATTCAAAATCCTTCACGGATTCCGGTGAGGATTATTTACTTGATTATGCTACTGATATGGCCGACGAGATGCTTGCGCAATAATTGCTTGCGATAGACGGCACTGCACTTTATTTGCAAAACCGGAAAAATAAAAAATAAAATAAGAAAAACTTCAAATGCGTTTTCCGGGCGAAAGAGAAGGGAAGTGCCGAGTAAAAAGAGGCAAGTTATCTTATTTCCGCTACGGTAGTATGATAATATTCGGGCTTAAAGATCATAGCGCTTTGCTTTTTAAGCCTCGCAGAAATAATGTAACTTTACCGGTAAGTGCGAGCGAAGAAGTAATGTT
>CALYSG010000156.1 GCA_945485605.1 uncultured Clostridia bacterium | reverse complement strand
TGGGACTTTTTTCAAAGATTTTCGGTAGCTACAGCGACCATCAGATCAAAAAAATAAAGAAATACGCGGATCAGATAGAGGCTCTCGGAGAGAGATTCAAAAATATGTCAGACGACGAGCTCCGCTCGGTTACGGATGATTTCAAGAAGAGATACGCGGCGGGAGAATCGCTTGATTCTCTGCTTCCCGAGGCTTTTGCCGCGGTAAGGGAAGCCGATGACCGCGTTCTCGGCAAACGTCCCTTTTACGTTCAGCTCCTCGGAGGTATAATACTTCATCAGGGAAGGATCGCCGAGATGAAGACCGGCGAAGGTAAGACGCTTGTTGCCACGATGCCCGCCTACCTTAATGCGCTGACCGGCAGGGGAGTTCACATAATAACCGTGAACGATTACCTTGCCCGCCGAGACAGCGAGGAGATGGGAAGGGTATATGAATTTCTCGGACTGACTACCGGGCTTATATTTCACGGACAGTCGAGAGAAGAAAAGCAGGCGGCTTACCGTGCAGATATAACCTACGGCACGAACAATGAGTTCGGTTTTGACTACCTGCGTGACAATATGGTGGTCTACAAGGAGCAGATGACACAGCGCGGCCATGTATTTGCGATCATTGATGAGGTCGACTCGATACTCATTGATGAGGCGAGGACTCCGCTCATCATTTCGGGAGAGGGAAAGGAATCGACCGATATGTACGGGAAGGCGGACAGGTTTGCCTGCACTCTGAAGAAATTCGTCATAAAGGAGCTTGACGAGAAGACCGAGTACGACGACATCGACGCCGACTACATCGTAAACGAGAAAAAACATAACGTTATCCTTACGCCTCGCGGCGCAAAGAAGGCAGAGAGCTTCTTCGGAGTCGAGAACTTCACGGAACCCGAGAATGCCGAGCTTGCACATTATGTAAACAATGCTATCCGCGCCCACGGTATCATGCACCTTGACGAGGACTATGTTGTCAACGACAGCGGAGTTGTTATCGTCGATTCCTTCACGGGACGCCTTATGCCGGGACGTCGGTATTCTGACGGTCTGCATCAGGCTATCGAGGCAAAGGAACACGTCAAAGTGCAGAAGGAAAACCGCACTCTCGCTACAATAACCTTCCAGAACCTTTTCCGTATGTACGAAAAGCTCTCGGGCATGACCGGTACGGCTCTGACGGAACAGGAGGAATTCAGGTCTATATACAGTCTTGATGTTGTTGAAGTGCCGACCAATAAGCCGATGATAAGGCTCGATCACCCCGACAACGTATACAAAACGGTCAAGGGTAAATATGATGCGATCATAAGGCAGATCAAAGAATGTCACGAAAAAGGTCAGCCCGTGCTCGTCGGTACCATCACGATAGACAAATCTGAGGATCTTTCGGCACGCCTTCGTAAGGAGGGCATAAAGCACAACGTCCTTAACGCAAAATATCACGAACGCGAAGCCGAGATAGTCGCTCAGGCGGGACGCTACGGTGCCGTCACGATCTCGACCAACATGGCGGGACGCGGTACGGATATCATGCTCGGCGGCAACCCCGAATTTATGGCAAAGACCGAGATGCGTAAGGACGGGATCCCCGATGAGCTTATAGCTATGGCGACGGGAAGCTCTGACACCGATGACGAAAACGTGATCGGTGCCCGCAATATATTCCGCAAATACTACGACAGATTCAAAGAGGAAATTGCTCCCGAAGCCGAAAAGGTCAGAGCGGCGGGAGGACTCTTCATCCTCGGAACGGAGCGCCACGAGAGCCGTCGTATAGACAATCAGCTCCGCGGAAGATCGGGACGTCAGGGAGATCCCGGAGAGTCGAGATTCTTCATTTCATTTGAGGACGACCTCATAAGGCTCTTTGCGGGCGACAGAATACAGGGCATCGTTGACCACCTCGGAATTGCCGATGACGAGGCTATAGATATGAGGATACTCTCAAATGCAATAGAAACCGCACAGAGACGTATCGAGGATACAAACTTCAAGCGCCGCCGCGATGTTCTCACCTACGACGACGTTATGAACCAGCAACGCGCGATAATCTACAAACAACGCGGAGAGGTTCTTAACGGCGATGACGTGTCGGATACGATTATCGGAATGATAAAGGGCACGATCTCGGACGCCGTCGAGGAATACACGCGTGCCGAAAATCACGAGGACTGGGATCTTGAGGGACTAAGGAGCAATTACATGGGACTTCTTTGCACTCCGGATGACTTTGAATATACCCGCGAAGATAAAAAGAAACTCAAAAAATCAGAGCTTACGGATCTTCTTACCGAAAGAGCCATGAAGCTCTATGAAGAGAAAGAGCAGCTCTTCGGCACGGAGGTGTTCCGCGAGGTCGAGCGCTCGGTTCTCCTTCGCAATGTCGATTCGCACTGGATGGACCATATCGACGCTATGGATAATCTTGAGCATGAGATAGGACTTCAGGCGTATGCTCAGCGAGATCCCGTCAATGAGTACAGGATCGTCGGTGCGGAGATGTTCGACTCCATGGTATCGGAGATCCGTGACGGAACGGTCAGAATGATCCTCTCCGTAATGCCGAGAACTCAGTCCGCCGAGCGCGTCAGTGTTGCGAAGGAGACAGGCGAGGGCTTCTCGGGGAGCAACGGAAGGCGTATAGTCAAGCGCCCCGCCGCACCTCAGAAACCGAAAGGTGTCACGATCTCTGGTAAGCAGAAGATAGGCAGAAACGATCCCTGTCCCTGTGGTTCGGGCAAAAAATATAAGAATTGTTGCGGCGCAAACCCAAACAAAAACTGATTTTTAAAAGAGGAGACTATTTATGGGCTTCGGCTTGCTGTTGACCGGATATTTAATGACATATCTTCTCTCGCTGTCAAATTACGGCGCGTTTCCGGCGCTTATCGGTAGCGTGATAATGCTTTACGCCCTTACAAAGCTGATCGAATACGAGCCGGGTTTCAGATACTCATTCTATGCGGCGGCAGGCGCCGGTGTCACATGGCTCGTTCTCGCGGTAATAGCCTTTTTCGGTATCATATCGGTGCCGCTTCCGGGGTTTCTTTCTTCGGAGGTGTTCGTTGCCGGGGTAAGGTATCTGAAGATGTTCTTCGACCTTTGCTTTCACAT
>CALYSG010000155.1 GCA_945485605.1 uncultured Clostridia bacterium | reverse complement strand
ATAATATACAATAATATACATAGACGTCGTTTACAAGCATGGAGTAGCAGCCCGGAAGATAGCGGTCAAGGGCTGTTCCCATCATCGCCGAGGGATAAGTCTAACCGCTGACTTTGAAACATGGATCGATTGCGACAAAATTGTGGTATGGATCTATTTTGTAATAGCATTACAAGAAAAAAGCAGATTGCTTACGCAATCTGCTTTTTTCAGTGAAATTCGCCTTCGGCGAGTGAAATACTCCTTCGGAGCGTGAAATATGCTACGCATGTGAAATGCGTTTCGCGCGTGAGGAGGCGAATTTCATTTCACATCGAGCAGAACCGAAGGCGAAGCGAGATATTTCACAATTTCCGTAAGGAAATTATTTCACGTTCGCCGCACGGTGAATATTTAATTTGACAAGCGAACGGTTTTATGGTATATTTTATATAAGGGCATCTTCATGCAGTATGTGATGGAGGTAATTATGGATATAACATTCAAGCAGATTCGTACAAGTAAATTGTATTCACTACTGAGAGGACATGATTATGAATAAAAATATTAAGAGAATCGGCAAAATATCGTTAAAGGCACTGCTCCTTATTGCTCTGACGGAAGTAATTGCGCTGGTATCTCGGCTTTTATTCGTTGAAAACCTGTTTGGGGAGGAATATTTCTCAGAACGGGTAATGAATATAGGGTACACGGTCTTTTTTATTCTTATTTTCAACTCTTTGGTTATTGCGATTGCTTCGCACGACTATACTGCCAAGGATAAATACCTCGCTCAGGCGGGCAAAGGCAAATTTCTTCCAATTGCAAAGTTTGTTCTAACCTCGATCGAATATTATATTGAGATTGCCTGCATAACCTTAGTGTCCCTGATCCTTCCCACATCATTTCTGTACGGCTTCGTCGCAAAGGCTTTCTTCGGCAGTGCCGAGCTTACGGATATTAAGGTTAAGCTGTATACTTTGCTGATAATTCTTCCATTGATGTTTGTAATTGATTTTCTTGCTCGTGTGACGGTCGCGAAAAAATGGTATCAGGACAGCCGAAAGGTGGGGGCGGATTCCGAACACGGAAAGAAGAAAAAGATTCCGCCGGCATTAAAAAGCGTTGGAATCGTTGCGATTGTTTATTGCGCCGCGTCATTGGTTGTTCCGTGGACGCTGCCGTTCTTTATCTCAATATATAACATCGGCGGCGGACTCGGATATTTGTGGATCTTTCTGATTTTGGTCACGTTAGCGTTTATAACTTTCATTTCATTCTATATCCGCGCCATATTCAAGCGAAAAAGATTCATCAAAAAACTCAGAAAATATTGCGCGGACAATTCGGTACGTATTTTCGAAATCAATAGACCCTATCGCTCGATTTTCAGGCTGAAAGCGGGATATGATTTCAGTATCGAAAAAGAAGGCATCGAATATGACTGCAAGCTGCTCGCCGGAGTTTTTCCGGGTTCGCCGATGGTCCTTTCGGACAAGGGTAACGGTCTTACGCAGATCACCGTAAGGGTTTTCCGTGCGGAACTTTTTCACATTTTAAGTAAATTCGATTTTGCCTTTGAGAGCAAAGGAAAAAAGATACTTATAGTTACGCCTGCTCCTAAGAGAATGTTTTCCTCGACGCACGGTGAACCTCCCCGACTTGCGGACACCGGTGAGAAGATCGGAGAATATACATTCTGCACTGCAAGGGGATTTCTTGGTTCGATTGACCGCAATTGCCTTTGATTCTTTGGCAATAAAAGTATGGAGCTGAAGGTCAAAATTATATGACAAAAAAAGAAGTCTATGCGTAAAGTATAGACTTCTTTTCTTCGGGCCGCCTCTTTTCAGTGGGCGGCTCGATTATATTCCTTGAAAATGCGGAAAAGATGTGGTATAATCGTGTCATAAAACCAAAAAGGAAGTACTATGAAAAGCAATCAATATACAATAGGTCTTGATTACGGCTCGCTGTCCTGCCGAGGCGTACTTACCGATACGGATGACGGAAGAATACTTGCCGAGGTCGAGTTTCCCTACCCTCACGGTGTTTTTTACGACAGGCTTCCCGACGGTACACCGCTGCCGTCGCTCTTTGCATTACAGCACCCGGAGGACTACCGTCAGGCACTCTTCAATATAATCCCGAGGCTGATATCGGAGAGCGGAGTCTCTCCCGAAACGGTAGTCGGCATCTGCCTTGACACGACGGCAAGCACGGTAGTGACTGTTGACGAAAAGCTTGAGCCGCTATGCAACCTTCCCGGAATGAGCGGTGAAAAGCACGCCTATGCGAAAATGTGGAAGCATCACGCCGCCGAAGCCGAGGCGCGGGAGCTTACCGAAGACGCGAAAACAATTCCCGCACTGATCCGCTACGGAGGGCACATCGGCGCGGAGTTTATGCTGCCGAAGGTTCTCGAAACCCTTCGCCGCGCACCCGAAGTATTTTCTAAGGCAGAGACCTTCTTTGAGTACGGAGACTGGCTTTGCAGTCTTCTTACCGGGCGCGAGGTCAGAAGCGGCACATACCTTACCTGCAAATCGCTATGGACGCCGGATGACGGCTATCCGAAGGGCGGCGCCTTTGACCTGATAACCGATAAGTTAGCCTTTCACGGCGGAGCGAAGCCGATCATCGCATGGCCCGGCGAGAGCATCGGGAATGTATGCACCGAAATGGCAAAAAAGCTCGGGCTAAGCGAAAGGACCGTCGTATCGGCACCTCAGATGGACGGATATGCGGGACTGCCCGGGAGCGGGATCTCGCGTGACGGAGAGCTTGCCATGGTCCTCGGAACATCAAACAGCTATATGCTGCTTGACCGCGAGACCAAATTCCTTCCCGGCATCTGCGCCGCCGTACCCGACAATATAATAAAAGGCTACACGGGCTATGCCGCGGGACAGGCGAGTGCCGGCGATACCCTCAGATGGTTCATAGAAAATTGCGTTCCCGCGAAATATGAAAACGCCGCCGCAAAAAGGGGGATAGACCTTCATTCTTACCTCACCTCTCTTGCAAATAAACAGTCGCCGGGCGAGAGCGGGCTTATCGCACTCGAATGGCTCAACGGCAACAAATCGGTTCTTAACGATCCTTCGCTATCGGGGGCGATAGTCGGACTTACGCTGACCTCAAAGC
>CALYSG010000154.1 GCA_945485605.1 uncultured Clostridia bacterium | reverse complement strand
AAACCTTCCCGAAATGTTGAATGTTACAAATTAATGGTATATCAAGGCTAATTTCATATCAATTTACCGAAATTTTCAAGAGATTTCAGGAAATTTCTTGACAAGCGGCGTGCTTTTATATATAATAACGGTAATTGCGGATAATGCACATAAATATCTGCCGTTTTGCGGGCATATTGTGCCGGCATCGGCATCGGAGGATTATTAAGATGTATGAAGAATTAAAAGATCTGCTCGTCAGTGAACTTCTAATTGATGCGGCGGATATCAAGCCCGAATCGGAACTTGTTGCCGACCTCGGAATCAGCTCTGTAGATCTTGCGGATCTCGTATGCCAATGCGAAGACAAATTCGGAATCGAGATCGACGATACCGACATGAGCAGATTCGTAACGGTGAAGGACATCGTCGATTACCTTGAAGAAAAGAAAGCCGGAAAGAAATAATTTTTCCGCGTATCGAAAAGGCGCAGAGCAAAAAAGCTCTGCGCCTTTTCTTTTTCACAGTCATATTATCCAAAAAACACATATAGAATTTATCAAACACAGTAGTTACAACGGAGGGGTTATTACGGTGGACAGAGAAAAGACAAGTCTTAATATACTGAAATTCATCCTTTTCGCACTTATCTTCGTAGGTGTCGGCATAGGGATATGCACACTGTGGAGCTTTATCGGCAAGCTCGCCGTCACAGGTATCGACGATGTGCTTGCCTCACCCGAAAAAGAGCTCCCCGTAATCATCATAGATGCCGGGCACGGCGGAATCGACGGAGGCGCTGTGGGTTGCGGATCCGTTTCCGAGAAAGATCTTAATCTTGACATTGCACTTCGGCTATCCGATATACTCAGTGCCGCCGGCATCCCCAATCGCCTCACGAGGAGTGAGGACATAATGCTTGAGAGCCCGGGCTCATCGAGCAAAAAGAACGGTGACCTTGCCGCACGGAAGAAAATAGCAGAAAGCTACGAAAATGCTGTCTTTGTCAGCATACATATGAATTCCTTTCCAATCGCAAAGTATAACGGACTTCAGGTCTACTATTCGCAAAACAATGATAAGAGCCACGAACTTGCGAACCTCATACAGACCGATATTGCGGAAAGGCTTCAACCCGAAAACAAAAGAAAAACGAAAGCCGCCACAAGCAACATATACCTTCTTAACAACCTAAGCTGTCCTGCGGTCCTCGTTGAGTGCGGTTTTTTAAGCAATCCGGAGGAATGTGAGCGTCTCGCGACCGAGGAATACAGACGTGAGATAGCCCTGTCGCTTGCCTGCTCGGTCTGCGAATATATTTACGGTAATACCCCTTGATTTCCTGCCGCCTTCGGTGTATAATTTAAGGGAGCCTCCGAAAATTCCCCTCACAGCGCCCGATTTTCGCTTTTACCGACAAAGTTCTGCTTGCCGACGCAACGCGCGGAATATTCGGATGCCTCCTTAATGGAAATTATCATAAGGCGGTCGTTATGAAAGGGCTGAAAAGCGTATATATCTGTTCAGAATGTGAATACAAAAGTCCGAAATGGCTTGGAAAATGCCCGGCGTGCGGTGCGTGGAACTCCTTTGCCGAGGACGTTGTGAGGGATGAAAAACGGTCATCTGCAGTGCGCAGTGTCGTTGCTCCTTCGCGCGCCGTTAAGTTTGACGAACTTGATATGCCGGAATATATGAGGATCTCGACCGGACTCCCCGAATTCGACCGTGTTCTCGGCGGAGGTATCGTCGTCGGATCTGTCGTACTGCTTTCGGGTGAACCGGGGATCGGAAAATCAACCCTTCTTATGCAGATATCCGATATTCTCGGCAACAGAAAAAAGATCCTCTATGTCTCGGGCGAGGAATCCGGCGGTCAGCTTAAATTGCGCGCCGAGCGTCTCGGAGTAAACGGTAAAAACCTATACCTTCTCAACGAGACGAACATTGAAACGATACTTGCCGAAGCCGACAAGCTGAAACCCGATATAATCATTGCCGATTCGATACAGACGATATACAGCGACGACTCCGGGTCCTCGCCCGGAAGTATTACTCAGGTTCGCGAGTGTGCGTTCGACTTCATCGAAAAGGCAAAAAATAACGGTGTCTCCGTGATCCTCGTCGGTCACGTAAACAAAGAGGGCGGGATCGCAGGTCCGAAAGTACTTGAACATATGGTCGACGCCGTTCTGTATTTTGAAGGCGACCGCAGACAGTCATACCGCATAATCCGAGCCGTAAAGAACCGTTACGGCTCAACCGACGAGATCGGGGTCTTCGAGATGACCGAAAAAGGTCTTTCAGAAGTCGCCAATCCTTCCGAAATGCTTATGGAAGGACGTCCGACAGGAGTGCCCGGGAACTGTGCCGTATGCACGATTGAGGGCACCCGCCCGATGATAGCAGAGGTTCAGGCGCTCGTCTCGCCGACCTCTTTCCCCTCACCGCGCAGAACCGCCAACGGCATTGAATACAACCGCGTGTGCCTTATTCTCGCGGTGCTTGAAAAACGTCTCGGGCTGAAATTTTCCGCAAACGACGTTTATATGAACGTCATAGGAGGTCTTCGTATCGACGAGCCCGCGTGTGATATTGCGGCAGCTCTCGCTCTTGTGTCAAGCCTTACTGACCGCGTGATCCCCGACGACCTTATCGCCTTCGGGGAGCTCGGGCTTTCCGGTGAATGCCGCGCAGTATCTAATCTTGACGTAAGGCTTCGCGAAGCCGAGCGTCTCGGCTTCAGAAAGGCGGTCATTCCCTTCCGCAACGCAGAAAAGTACAAGACTGCCGCAGGTATCAGGCTGATACCCGTCAGATCTGTCTACGAAGCACTCAAAATACTTAAGCCCGCTGAAAACAACACGTAACAAAAAACCGACGCAAAAGCGTCGGTTTTTTGTAAATCGGAAAAATTATTTCTGCTTTTCGTCTTCGACCTTGATGACTTCTTTTCCGTCATATGTTCCGCAATTCTTGCAGACATGATGTGAAAGAACAAGATTTCCGCACTTAGGGCACTCGACCATGCCCGGAACTTCCAATCTTTCCTTTGCGGTGCGTCTTCTGTCTCGACGCGCCTTGGAAACTTTACGGCCACGATGGGAACTCCGGCGGCTCCCCTTCTGCAGGTCCCAGTCCACCTCCCT
>CALYSG010000153.1 GCA_945485605.1 uncultured Clostridia bacterium | reverse complement strand
AATGAGCATCAGCGCAATATGAACCGCTACTCTCATTACTTTTGAATTTATCTTAACCGTTAAAAACAAAGTTGGTAAAGCTGATAGCAGATAGAATACCTGTAAAGTGGGAGAGAGAATAAGAAAGTCTCTCAAACAAAATCATGATATCAAATTATATGTAAGTGCAATGGTAAAGAAAATAAGTCTTGATGTGTTAGTTTTAGATGCTTTTTTAGTCTTCATTTCAAAATCTCCTTTATGTACGAAATTGATTGAAACGAAGAAGAGGCAGTACAGAGCGACGAACTCTGTACTGCCACAAACAAAGACTTATGTATTATCATTTAAGAAAACAACAAACCCGAACGTTTCACCAATCGGTAAAAGGTTCGGGTTTGAATGCTTTGGTGCGGGTAAGAGGACTTGAACCTCCACGAAGTTGCCCCCACTAGAACCTGAATCTAGCGCGTCTGCCAATTCCGCCATACCCGCTTTTGAAATTGTGCTGTTGCGTTTCACTTGCAAACAGTTACACGGAGCATACCTCCGGCAACGGACTCATCGAACGATCCGCAACGATATAATTATACACGATTTTTTTTCGTTGTCAAGAGCTTTTCGGGCTTTTTTTCCCATCATGCTCTTTTTTTATTTGCAAAAAGAAGATAATCCGTGCTCTTCCCCGCTCTTTTCATTCGGTCTGCGCAAAGACCTCAATATATTAGTTTTTGTTCTGATTATTCTTTGCGTCTTTCACTGAAACCTCCGACGCACACTCCGAATTTTTATAGCTGTTTATTTCTTCCGTCAGAGACCTCGATCAGGTCGGAGGCATGTCCGGCATTGTCGGACGATCCGGTCCTTACTATATTTCTCTTTGCATATTTGAGCATAAATTTATCAAGATTATTGACGACTACGTCGCCGGTGATCCTTGGCTTCTGCTCCTGCTTATTTCTCGCGTTAAGTATCTGGATACGGCGTTTTATCTCTTCAACATCGTCGATGCCTCGGGCAAATACCGTATCAAGCACACGTTTCGCGCATGCCTTACCCTCTATCATCATACGCGTAATCATCGCATGATTGAATCTGAATGAATCGAGGATACTTCTGTCGCTCGGGAAATTGATCTTTATGACCTTCTTATCGAAATCATAGTTCTCAAAGAGATAGTTACACTTATCAAAATACATACAGATGACATAATCCATATCGTAAGACGAAATAGGATATATCGGAATATTGTCAATAAGACCGCCGTCATAATATGTCGCCCCGCCGATCTCAACGCCGCGGTTATATATGGGCATTGCAACTCCGGCACGCATATAGGTATACGCCATTCCGGGTGCAAAACGGCTTATATCGGCGTAAAGCACCGCGCCTTTTTTTATATTCCAGAGCGGCATATAGAATGGCATGGAAAGCGGCTCGCTCTTTACTATCCCGGAAATGGATTTCTGAAGGAAGTCGCTTCTCAGCATACTCGGCAGATGAGTATTCTCTCCACCCGGATTTATCGAATTCCAAAGTGCCTTCGCGTGTTCGAGTTCACCTGTCACAAATGAGTAAGTGTTCAGCACGCCTATTGACGCCGCGCTGATACAACAGAAATCACCCGGACCGAAATATTCATTTAAAGCTTCAAGTGCACCTATCTGATAAGCACCCTTGGAAATACCTCCCGATAGGAGTAAACCGACCTTTTTCATTTCTACCTCAGACCAATGATTTGCGAAATATCCGCAGAAAGGTAATGTTATTATACCTCATATCATGGCACTTGTCAATAGCTGTTTCAGAGCTTCAGTCGGTTTACAGCCTTCATTCCCGCCATTGCCGCCACGGGAAGCCCGCCGGGCGATGACAGCCATTGTGTTGCAAGGCAGACATTGTCGAATCCGCGTATCCCGCTCGGTGCACGGTAGATCATGCCCTTCGGCGTGGCTGCAAAGCTCAGATATGAGCCTTCATAGGACGACAGAAACTGCGAATAAGTTGCCGGCGTCCAGACATCAAGAAGGCTGATACTGTCCGCGATGTCAGGATACCTTTCTTTAAGCCTCTCACCTACCGCCGAGGCAAACGTTTTCTTTGCCTCCGAATATTTCTCTCTGTTTTTCGATGCACGTATCCATAGCATCGATGTTTTCTCATGAAGTATAAACATCACCTGAAGCACTATCTTGCCGTCGGGCGCAAAGCCCTCTCTATACGGCATAACGACCATTCGGTCGACCTCCCTTGAATCGAGCCTTATCGGCTTTATTCCGAACACCGTAATACTCTTTGGCAAAGTTGCGCTGTCCCTGCAGCAAAACGCGGCATGTATACTTGAAAAGAGCTCGCCGCCTCCTTTTCCGTAGGCATGACCAAGCATTTTAGGCATAAATCTCTCGGGGAGAAGGTGTCCGAAGGTCACCTTAGGATCACAGCAGCATATCACGGCGTCTGCTGTAAGAAGTCTCTTTCCGGAAAGAAGTACACCGTAGGCGTGATGCCCGTTATACATCACACGTTCAGCCTCGGTCGAGGTCATAAGCCGTCCTCCGAGAGACAGGAAACGTTCCTCCATACGTGCGGCGGTCTCCCTTGAGCCTCCCTGCGGCACATCCCCGTCACCCGAAGCAAATATGGCATACGCACCGATAAGGGTAATGGCCGCGAGCTCTCCGCCGAGATAATCGGTCATAAGGCAGCGCAAAAGCCCGCTTTCAAATCTCTTTGCGAGTTCAGAAAGCGTTATCCTTCCGTAGCCGATATACGCCGCCGCGTAGGCGCTGTTTCGCTTCACGGGGTTATTTTCGTCCTTAGCCACGATAAGCGACTCAACGGTGCGGATAAACCGCTCACTCTCCTTGGTATCGGACGGTGAAACAATCTTCATATCCCGGAGAGTGCGCTTCGTATCGCGCCAGAGTCCCACGCGCCTGCCGCCGTATTCGCTGTAATAGAAGGGATCGCGCCGGATCATCTCAACACCATCACCGAGCACACCGAGCTCGCGCCACATACGGTTGTATTCCCCGCCCTCCTTCGTGCCGGTCAGCCAGTGCATACAGTTGTCTATCCTGTATCCGCGTCTTTCCCAGCCCGTGAGATTTCCGCCCGCAATATGATTCTTCTCAATGACGGTACATTGGTACCCCTTC
>CALYSG010000152.1 GCA_945485605.1 uncultured Clostridia bacterium | reverse complement strand
ACACAAATCGGCAGAGAAAACGATCTCTCTGCCGATATTTTTGTGCTTGCAAATTCTCCGTTAAGGACAACAGACAAAGGCTTCGGCGCTTTTTTCAAAGCTGATTATATTTATCTATCCAGAAGTGCCCGACGTCGGCCATAAACTTCGCCACCATCGGGTATTCGTCAAGGGTAAAGTTCGCAAAGAAGTTGTCAGCCTCATAGGTGAGCTCGCCCTTATATCCGACGTCATGAAGTGCCTCTATAACGGCACCGTAGTCTATCCTTCCCTGCCCTATCAGGGTGTGCTGATCGGCAAGGTAGTTGTTGTCGTGAACGTGAAGTGCCTCAAGTCTGCCTCCTATTGCCCTGATGACCTCCGCCGGCTCACGACCTACAAGCACGACGTGTCCGATGTCAAGACAGGCATTGAATATCGGCGAGAAGAAATTAAGCTCGTCGATATATGCGTTCATCTCGGAAGGATCGGCAAGGGTATCGTCAACGATATACTTCCTTATGGGATCCCTCTGCCACATATTCTCGATCGAGATCTTCACGCCCGCTTCCTCCGCATAAGGTATCAGCGAGCGGTAAAAATCCATATTCTTCTCGAATATCTCCTGCGCGTGTCCCGCGTAGACGAAGTGATGCAGGGGGTGGATAACAAGGTTTCTGATACCGAGAAGCCCCGCTATCTCTATCGACCTTTTCGTATCGGGCAGGAATCTGTTCTCAAATACGCCTTCTTCGCTGAATCTGTACGAGAAAGGCGCGTGCCCCTGATTAAAATACATTCCGTAGTCCGAGCATTTTTTCTTAAGCTCGGCGGCGTGCTCACGGTAATTCTCCCTGTGCCACACGCAATCGGGGTCGCACGACATGGAAAACATAGAGAGGTCGAGCGCATCGTAGCCTGCGTCCGCAAGAATGTGCAGTCCCTCGTCCTCTCCGAATTTTGCGAAAACTCTCGAGGTCTGTGTTGCAAGTTTCATAGATCTTACCCTGCCGTTCCGAAGAAGGGCTTCCTTTCAGAATATTTTTTTATGTTTATTAAGCTTTTCAAGAGGAAAGAGCAGTACGTATCCGAGTATCCACGCCGATATGACCTCGCCCGCACCGACCGTAAGCATCATAAACCACATCGCGTCGGGGGCACCGTAGGCATACCTCAGCACGAAAGGTACTATAACCGTGTTTGCGACGACCGTAGGCATCGGAACGAGCCATTTGCATTTTCGTATCAAGTAGCCCGCTATCGCTCCGATAAGCGTTGCGAGTGTGCCGAATATGACATCCCATACGACAGCTCCCGTCATAATGTTTGAGATCAGACAGCCTATCGTAAGCCCCGGGATCGCCGCCGGTGTGAAATAAACGAGCACGCAGAGTGCCTCCGAAATGCGGCACTGTATGACTCCGCTCGACAGTCCGAAGGCCGACGATAGCCAAGTCAGTACCACATACAGCGCCGCGATCGCCGCGGCATAGCAAATGAAACGGATCTTGCTTTTGTTGTTGCTTTTGGACATAATGTTGTTCTCCTTAGTTTTATTCTAAGGCAATTCCGGATGATCCGCGGCTATGCCTTGACGGCACACTCGTTTGCATAGATCCCGCCGTATTTTGCAAGATCTCTTCGCGCAGGAGGCACTTGCGCCTTAAGTGATTTTGCTTTATCCGACAGAAATTCCGCTACCCGTTGCACCGTCGGGATCATGCGGTATTGCCTTCAGTGAGGATGGTTTCGAACTCACTGTTTATTCGGTTGTAAATTATCAGAGCCCGAGGTATGCCGCCTTTATCTCGCCGTACATATAAAGCGAGCCGAGCGCCACGAGCGGAATATTTCGTTTTTTCGCCTCTCCGACGGCTGATCTCACAGCCTCCGAGATACTGTCAAAGGGCTTTGCCGATACCGAGCAGGCTTCAAATTCCTTCGCATAGAGCGAGGGCTCGAGCGCACGCGGGTTCGGCGGCTTAATGACAAAAGCCTCGGCTGCCACCTTCGACAGCTCCTTAGCCATAGACTTGTGATCCTTGTCGCGAAGGACTCCGGTAAGAAGGCAGACCTTCTCTTCTCCGAAGTAGTGCTTTATGCTCGCGATCGCCGCGGCTATCCCCTCGGGATTGTGAGAGCCGTCGATTAGGAAGAGCGGGTCGCGCTCCGAGAGCTTCTCGAATCTGCCCTTCCACTTGGCATCAGCCATTCCCTTCCCGAGTGCCGCATCGGGAATGTCAAGTCCCTGACGTCTGAGAACTTGGATCACGCTTATCACCGTCGCCGCATTGTAAGGCTGGTAAATTCCGAGCAGTCCGAGCTTTACCCGTTCACCCGCATATTCAAGCCCGGTACCCGAAAGATCGCACGAGGTGACCCTGATCTTTTCTCTGTCAACCGCGAAAAGATCGCATCCGCAAGCCTTTGCGGTATCCTTTATGACCTCAAGAGCCTCGTAAGACTCGCCGCCGAATATCACCGGCACCCCGGGCTTTATTATCCCCGCCTTTTCGCGCGCGATCGCCGCGACCGTGTCGCCGAGTATTGCCGTATGGTCAAGCGAAATTCCGGTTATCACCGAGATAAGCGGGGTTTTTATTATATTCGTCGCGTCGAGCCGACCGCCCATACCGACCTCGAGCACGACCGGATCGCACTTGTGCCTTGCAAAGAAAAGCATAGCCACAGCCGTTATAAGCTCGAATTCGGTAGGTTTGTCCTTCATCTCTTCGGCAAACGGCTTCACGTATGAGGTCAGCTCGGCAAGCTCTTCGTCGGATATTTCTTCGCCGTCACATACCATGCGCTCGTTGAAGCGCTCAAGATACGGCGAAGTGTACAACCCCGTATGATATCCCGCCGCGCGAAGCACAGAGTCGGTCATAGCGCAGACCGAGCCCTTTCCGTTCGTGCCCGCGACATGGACAAATCTCAGGCTGTCCTGCGGATCTCCGAGCTTTCCGAGAAGCTCGCCGACACGTTCAAGCCCCGGACGCGTGCCGCCGAAGAACCCACAGTGGATATATTCAAGCGATTCCTTATAATTCATTTTTTACCGACCAGTCTTTCAAGCTGCGAGCAGAATGCGCGGCTACGCAAGAGCAAAAAAATTACTGTGAATTCGGCAATGCCGGTGAGAGTGTATACAAGAAGTCTCCAGCCCATAAGCT
>CALYSG010000151.1 GCA_945485605.1 uncultured Clostridia bacterium | reverse complement strand
TCACCGCTACCGGGGAAAACGAAGGTCTGCTTCTCTCCCTCGCCCCGCTGATAGAGGATTTCTGCTTCGTCGCACCGATCGGAGAGCTTTCGCCTTCGGGAAAGGAAAAAATATGAAAGATATAAGCTATTTAAAGCTCGCACATCTCGTCGGCATATCATACGACCCGCCGCGGGAAAAAATATTTCTCAAGCATCTCTGCAACGATTCGAGAAAGGCTACCCCGCTGTCAGCCTTCTTTTGTATCGTCGGAGCTATCGCCGACGGGCATGACTACGCCCTTGCGGCATACATGAACGGTTGCCGGGTCTTCGTATGCGAAAGGCGTCCCGACGGACTCCCCGATGACGCCCTCGTGATAATCGCGCGTGACGGCACGCGTGTTGCCCTTGCCGAAGCCGCCGCAGAGTTCTACGGGCACCCGGAACGCGGCATGACACTTGTCGGTATTACCGGGACGAAGGGAAAGACCACGACCGCCTGCCTTATCTGCTCCATGCTCTCAAAATGCGGCAGGCAGGCAGGATATATAGGCACGAACGGTGTCGATTTCCTCGATCATCACTACGATACGGTAAACACAACGCCCGAGAGCTGCGAGATCTTCTTCTACCTTTCTCTCATGAAGGAATGCGGCATAAAGATCGCCGTGATAGAGGCATCGTCGCAGGCGCTCCTTCTCGATAGGCTTCACGGAATAAAATTCGATATCTGCGTCTTCACAAACCTTTATCCCGACCACATAGGCAAATACGAGC
Source organism: uncultured Clostridia bacterium (assembly GCA_945485605.1). Lineage (GTDB taxonomy): Bacteria > Bacillota > Clostridia > Oscillospirales > CAG-272 > RGIG3994. The sequence continues at coordinate 2,395 of CALYSG010000151.1, read as the reverse complement.
ATCCGAGCTACGAAAACTACCGTGAATGTAAGCTGAAGCTCTTCTCCGAGCATTGCCGCGGCACTGCCGTAGTGAATATCGATTCTCCGGAGGCACCTGCGGTCCTCGCCGCCGCAAAAAATACGAGGATATTCACCTGTTCTTCTTCCGGAAATCCCGCCGATTTCAGCGCATCGGATATAGAGACCAACAATCATAACTATATGGCGAAGACCTTATTCACTTGCACCGACAGCCGCGGAAAGACCGAAATGTGCCTCGGATTTCCCGGGGAATACAACGTGTCAAACGCGCTTCTCGCGTTCGCGGTGTGCAGCCTTTTCGAGGATAACAGAAAGGCGCTTGCCGACGCGCTTGCCGAATCTAAGGTCAAGGGACGCTTCGAGTCCTTCTTTTACGGCGGGGTCAACTATATAATAGATTACGCGCACAACGGTGCGAGCCTTCGGTCGGTGCTCGGTGCTCTGCGCGAATGTCACCCGAAACGCCTGATATGCCTGTTCGGATCGGTCGGAGGCAGGACCTTCAATCGGCGCGAACAGCTCGGACGCGCTGCCGCGGAGCTCGCGGATATCAGCATCGTGACATCCGACAATCCCGATTGCGAGGACCCCGAGAAGATAATCGACGATATCTGCGCCTACTTCCCTGACGACAGTAAATATTTCCGCATTGCAGACCGCGCTGACGCCATACGCTTCGCGGTCAGGATAGCACAGCCCGGAGATATCGTCCTTCTCGCCGGAAAGGGGCATGAGAAATATCAGCTCATATGCGGAGTAAAGGTCCCCTTCGTCGAGTCGAATATCCTTGAAAATGCCTGCGAGGCTATGCAGATGACCGTCTGAAAATTTTTTTAAGTTATTGACAGATCGCTTCCGGAATAGTATAATATTATAATCCTATCAACCTACCAAAATGGTAGGAATATACTTCGGAGGTCGGCGGTTCGATACGGAGTCACGCATGAGCACGGCGACTCGGATTCGCAAGGCAGACCTCAATTCCGCAGAAAAGGAAGGGTAATAACAATGAAAATATTCACTTCAGCCGATCAGCTCATAGGAAATACTCCTCTTCTCGAGCTTTCCGGACTCGAAAAAAGCCTCGGACTCGGCGCAAAAATTATTGCGAAGCTCGAATACCTCAATCCCGCGGGCTCGGTCAAGGACAGAGTCGCGAAGGCTATGATAGACGACGCCGAAGAAAAGGGGCTGCTCAAGGAAGGCTCGGTTATAATTGAGCCGACCTCGGGCAACACGGGAATAGGTCTCGCATCCGTCGCCGCGGCTCGCGGATACAGGCTCATAATCGTAATGCCCGACACCATGTCTGCCGAAAGAAGACAGATAATGAAGGCATACGGCGCCGAGCTCGTCCTCAGCGACGGTAAAAAGGGTATGAAGGGTGCGATAGAAAAGGCTGACGAGCTTGCAGCCTCTATCCCCGACAGCTTCATTCCGGGGCAGTTCGTGAATCCCGCCAACCCGCAGGCACACTTTTGCACCACGGGTCCCGAGATTTTCGAGGACACCGACGGGAAGATCGACTATTTCGTTGCCGGAGTCGGCACGGGAGGCACCGTCACGGGAGTCGGAAACTACCTGAAATCAAGGCTTCCCGACGTAAAGATAGTCGCGGTCGAGCCCGAAAGCTCCGCAGTGCTCTCGACGGGCAAGGCGGGCGCGCATAAGATCCAGGGGATAGGTGCGGGCTTTGTACCAAAGGTACTCGACACCTCTGTTTACGATGAGATCATCACGGTCAGCGATGCCGATGCGTTCGCTGTCGGAAAGCTGATCGGAAGGTGCGAGGGGGTGCTCGTCGGTATCTCTTCGGGTGCCGCGGTCCACGCCGCGGTGACTATTGCGCGTCGCCCCGAAAATGCGGGAAAGAACATAGTCGTACTTCTCCCCGACACGGGCGACAGGTACCTTTCGACCGCTCTTTTTGCGGATTGAGGATAAGCTTTTGAAAGTCCTTGTGGCAATGAGCGGAGGTGTCGATTCCTCGGTGACCGCCAAGCTGCTTGCAGACGCCGGATATGACTGCGCCGGCTGTACCATGAAGCTTTACGACAATGCCGATGCGGGATTATCATCTTCACGGACCTGCTGTTCCCTTGACGATACGGAGGATGCGCGCGCCGTTGCACGAAAGCTCGGTATACCTTATTACGTATTCAACTTTTCGGACGGATTCCGCGCAAAAATAATCGACTGATTTGTCGATAGCTATTGTCGCGGTATAACGCCGAATCCCTGCATAGACTGCAACAGGTATATGAAGTTTGATAAACTCCTTGAGCGTGCCGGGGTCCTCGGCTTCGACCGTGTCGCAACGGGGCACTATGCGGGAATAGAGTGCATTGACGGGGGGTATTTTATGAAAGGAG
>CALYSG010000150.1 GCA_945485605.1 uncultured Clostridia bacterium | reverse complement strand
ATCGACGACAGCTCGCCTATTATACCACTCTTATTCTACCTTGTCAACCCCTTTTGGGCACTTTTTTTGGTTTTTTCGAAAAAATTTCAGCCGACCGTATTTCAGCAACCTGTCCGGTACGCGTTTTTCTCTCATCGGGCAGCAAAAAACGTCCGCGGATTGTTGACTTCCCGCATCAAGTGGTGTATAATGGAAATGTATATCATAATTGTAAAAAAGAAAGGGGAGATCTTGCCGTGAAAAAGAGAATTCTTACCGTCAGCTCGGCAAATATCGATCTTGTGTCAAATGTCGGCACCTTTCCGAAGGCGGGGCAAACCGTCATCGAGCGAAGCGGCTACACCTATCTGCCCGGCGGAAAGGGCGCGAACTCCGCGGTCGCCGTTGCGCGGCTCGGCGGCGAGTCGGTCTTTTGCGCGGCTCTCGGGAACGACTCAAACGGAACGGCTCTGCTCGCCTTATATAATAATGAAGGGATCGACACGTCTTTTCTGTCGCTTCTTGACGACTATCCTACCGGTCTTGCCGCGGTCATGGTGGGAGATGACGGAAACAACCGAATAATCGTCTACCCCGGCGCGAATCTTCACATACCCGAGAAGAAGATCACAGAGGCTCTCGATTCTTCGCCCGACGCGCTCTTTATGCAGCTTGAGATAGCCCCGGAGGCTGTCGTTTTCGCGGCGAACGAAGCCGCAAAGCGCAACATCCCGGTCTTCATCGACGCAGGTCCGGCTGACAGATCCTTCTCGCTCGCGTCGCTTCCCATGCTCGAGGTCTTCTCCCCCAACGAAAGCGAGACCGAGATCTTCACCGGCATAAAGCCGACCGACGAAGACTCATGCGAAAAGGCGGCGAAGGCTCTTTCGCGCCTTGTGCGCTCTCATTACTACGTCATAAAGCTCGGCGGCAGGGGCTGCTACGTTACCGATCTCAGCTGCTCGGTCACGGTCCCTACCTTCCCCGGCAAGGTAGTAGACACCACAGCCGCGGGCGATTCCTTCACCGCCGCGCTGACGCTTGAGTTCCTGCGCTCGGGCAATATCGCCTCGGCGGCACGTTACGCAAACGCTGTCGGAACGCTCGTCGTCGGCAAAAGGGGCGCCACGCCCTCAATTCCCACCGCATCCGAGGTCAACGCGTTTCTCAAGGCATTTTCCTGAACTGTCCCACGCAAAATCAAAAAATATAATATAATAAAGGAGATCAAATCATGAAAAGACTCGTATCATCGATCCTCTGCGCCGCGATTCTCATAGCCTGCCTTTCGCTCAGTCTCAGTTCCTGTGCCGGTCTCGAAATCGCCGCAATAAACCGCCTTGAGGGCAAAGAACGCGCCGCCGCGGTATTTCTTCGCATGGCTGTCGCCGTCACAGGCACCAAATCCTACACCTTAGACAGCAAGTCGGACTTTAATGTAACGCTCGCCGAAAATAAAAATATGACGGTCCATGTAGAACAGACCGACACTTTCGAGTATGACGGCTCAGACATCAAAGCCCACCGCACCGATGCAAATAGCACTGTCACGATCGACGGTCAGGACCCTGTCACCGAAAATCAGACGATCGCCTTTGCCGACGGCAAGCTCAGCATCGCCGACGATTTAACCGGCGTGAAGATCTTCTCGGCTGCATCTTTCGATGACGCAAAAGGCTTTTTCGAGGAAAACCGGACAGACGATCTTGAGTTTGACGATATCTCTTCGATCACCTGCGATTACGAAGAGGGCATGGGTTGGACGCTCACGCTCTCCGAAATGTCGGGCAAAACGCTCGGCAACTTCAGCGAGAGCATTGAATCGCTTGACTACGTCCTTGACGGTACCTATCTCGACGACGTCGTTTTCAAGATGACCGTGTCCGAGAGCTTCATTCCCTCTTCTCTCTCCATCGAATACGTGTTTGCGAGCAATTCGCCCGATGACACGACAGTGACTGTTCCGACGATGAAGCTCGAAGCCGCCTTTTACGACTTGGGGAGCACAAAGGTCGAGGTCGACCTCACCGGGTACACCGAGGTCGCAGACATAACCCTTCTCAAAAAGGTGAAAGATACGCTCGACGAAGCAAAGGAAGCGCAAAAGGGCTCTTTTGAGTTTTCCTCAAAGTCGGAAGCAGAGTTTAGCGGTAAAAGTTCGTTCTACTCTGAAGAAGATACCGTGACCTACGAGGAAAAAGACGGAAAATTCACGTACAACATCACTGCCTTTACAAACGATGATCTGAAGATCACGATCACCTACGCCGACGGCAAACAAACGGCAAAGATAAAAGCCCTGGTCGGCTCCAAATACTACGGCTCTAAATTCTCCGATCAGACCGCCAAACAGTCCGAAGCCGAGGCAAAGGCTTTCATAAACGCCATGATCGACAGCGGCAGCTTCAATATCTTCAATATCAGCTCGATCGAGCTGAAGGAAGAAAGCAACGGCAAAAAGACCTACGAGCTTAAAGTCGGCAAGCCGAACACCGCGCAGTTTACAAACGCGCTCAGACAGAACGGGTTCAAGGAGGAGGATGCAAATTTCGACGCGACCTTTACCGTGGTAATGGAGGGTGACAGGCTGGTCGAATACACCTACGTTTGCACCTGCACGGGCAAATCAAGCAAAAAGCCGTTCTCGATCAAGGTCACGACCGGCTTCTCCGCCTTCAGTTATTACTCAGAACCGAGCGGAACTGACTCGACCCCCGACACCGGCGTTGAAATGTAATCAGCAGTGCCTGCACCCGCAGGCAGTGCCTGCAGCCGATCCTCGCGGTTTACTCACCGAAAAGTGAAGTCCTCACCCGGAGATAATGTCGGCAGGAAGGTAGGAAGACGATCACCCTTCGCGTTTTTTGAAGTTTAGGTCAAGCCTTTTCAAAGGCTTGCGGTTTCCAAAGGCAGAGCCTTCGGTCGCCGCCCGCAGGCGGCGAAATCCCCTCAACGGCGCTTTCTTTTTGCAAAGCTTTTTCTTTGCGCCTGTTGTGCCAAAGAAAAAGCGCCAATGCTACTTCGCGGGCATTATTTCTGTTCACGAAACGCATTTTCGGAGCCTCCCTTGTCGCAAAATCTTTTGAACGTTGACACGAATCGTGACGGAATGGAATTTTATACTGTAGGGACCGGCGTCCTCGACGGTCCGTTCTCCTCGCCGTTGACCCGGAGCATAATATGAATATGATTTGGCATGATCACATAACTCTC
>CALYSG010000149.1 GCA_945485605.1 uncultured Clostridia bacterium | reverse complement strand
TTTCATTTCCCCTCATCCTCCTTTTTGTCGATGTAGGTATAGAACATATCAAAAGTGTCGATTCCGGAGGCTTCAAGGAGCGCAAGCGTCAGGTTAGTGCCGACGGCTCGTCCTCCGGAGAGGAAGTTTGTGACGGTTCCCTGCGAGATCCCGGCTCGGTCGGCGAGCTTCTTTTGCGATTCCTTTGATTCGGTGAGCGCGTTTCTGACGTACTCGACCATGGCATTATACACCGCTGTCGCGTTTTTCTGCGCGTCGCTTGCGCTTTCCCACACGGTATTTCCGATGGCGGTCTCGGCTTCCTTGCGCGTTCTGAAGGCTTTCACGCCCCATTCGGCGGCTCGGTATCCTTTTACGCGGATCATGAGGCGCATATCCTGAGAGAAGAATATCTCCTTTATCGTGCCGAAGGCTATGCGTTTCTGGTTTTCGTGATCGCGGATGAAGTAGACGTGATCGCCGATGCTGACGGGGAGATTTATTGTCATTTTGCATTCTCCTTCAGTCTCTTTCCGAGGCGGTCGATTTTTGCTATCCTGTAAAGCGGGACGTCCTCGGACACGTCGAAGAGGGCTTCCATCTGCTCAAGCATGATGTACACGTCGGCGATCTCCTCGGCTATGTGGTCGCGGTTTTCCGGATCGCCGATGCCGGTGCGGATGGCTTTGCAAAGCTCCTTCTGAAGCTCGGACAGCTCCTCTATCGCGACGACGGTCTGAGCGTATGCCCCGAAGGTATCGAGGGCGGTTTTAAGTGTCGGGTGCATTGCGGTTTCCTCCTCAAAAGCCATATGTAATGGCGATATATTTCTTTGATCCTTCGACGGCATAGTAGTAAGTGCCGCTTCCGGTGTCACATTCGTAGCCAGTCCACTGGTCACACCATTCGCCGTCGTCCTGCTTGTCGCCTTCCGGCTCGTCTACAACGAAGAAATCTCCGATATAACAGCCATCAAATGCGTCGCGGAATCTGTCGCAAAGGGCTTGTCTAAGTTTTGCCGCCTTCGCTTCGTGTCGATTCAGGTCTTTTACTAACTTGAGTACGTCTTTTTCTGCTTTCATTTCCAATTTACCTCAATTCCTTTATCTTTTGCGTGTTTTTCAAGAGCTTCGAGCGCTACTTCTCCGTAGCGGTTGCGGTAGTCGATTATCGTCTGTGTGAACTCCTTTGAGAACCTTTCCATGCGCTTCTCGCCGAAGCCGAACTCGCCGTTTAAGACAAGTCCGGCGGCGAGGAAGCACATCGAGACTGCCGTATCAACAAGCGCATTGTCGTGCATTTCCTGCCGGGTTTTGCGGGAGAGGGTCATGTTGTTTTCCTCATTTCTCTTTGTTTGTTTATTCTTTTTTGTGCTATTAAGTAATAGCTTGCATCTAACTCAATCCCTATAAAATTACGGTTGGTATTAACACAAGCAATTCCGCAACTGCCAGCTCCCATGCAATTATCAAGAATCGTTTCGCCTTCGTTTGAATATGTATTTATCAGATATTCGAGCAGCTCAACGGGCTTTTCTGTCGGGTGAAAACCTTTTGATGATTTGCTGAAGCTCAATATTGACAACGGGTTTCTTTTTCCGTCTTCTGATTCTGTGAAAGCCGTTTTCCTTTCACCGTAATTGCTTGAAAGACTGCCGTTCTTCGTCAGCTTGTACGGCGTACTATACCAATATTGTTTATTATAAGTCGGTTTCTTTCGATAAAATACGGCGATATCTTCATGCGATTTCAGAGGCTTGACATTTGCATTCAGAAAATCACAGCCGCGCTGTTTATTCCAAATCAAATTATATCGCCACATTTTCGCGTTTGACATCATCAGTTCTGCCGTAAACATACCATCACAGAAAAGAACAATCGCAGCATTTTCTTTGCAGATTCGCAAATAATTTGACCATAGCTTTTCGAGCGGAATTTGTATATCCCATTTGTTTTTTGTCGTTCCATACGGTAAATCACAGAGAATCATATCAACGCTTTTTGACGGTATGCTTTTCATCAGCTCAAGGCAATTTCCCATTAATAACTTTGATAACATTTTAGACAGATTTTCTCCTCTCTCTGAATTTATTTTCGCATCCGCGACAGGTTTTCTTTTCGCAGGTCAGGCACATCTCGATCTCGTCCGGGTGGAGAGGGTCGGGGTTGTGCTTTATTTTCCGCTCCGGGTGGATGCAGGTGAGCTTGCCCTGCTGGTGGATGGTTTTGGTGAAGGTCATATCAGCCCCACTGTTCTGCCATTGCCCTTGCAACGGCGGGAAAGGTTTTGCTCCGCAGCTTTTGATTGTGTGTCACCCCGACAGAATCTCTTCTTGTCCCGTCCGCTTTGAAACTCCCGGCAGAGATCCAATGGAATCGGGGGGGGATGCGTTCAGTTTCTTCCAGCGGCGGGATACCCTTCAGCCACAAACAAGTTTTCTTTTCGTAAGGATCACCGAAGAAGTATGGCTGTATGATCTGTGTGTACTGCGGAAGGCAGAAAACCTTTGAAGGAATTGGATTTTCGACCGCTATACGGGGGATATCGGCATGGAGAAATTTCAGAAAAAACTCCTTTGCTTCAAGCCCTTTGTAAAAACGATCGGCATTTATCCATGATACCCCGTCGATTTTCTTGAAAAGGCGACAGGCACCAGCGTTGCTGAGATACGTACACGGCGGATGAGCGATCAGCATATCCCACTTACCTATATTGTGCATTACCCAGTCATCGGTAAGGATAATCCCGCCCTTCAGAGCTTCCAGAGCGTCGCCTCTTATGTGCCACTCCGGATGTCCGCCTGAACACTCCTGTATATCGCAGGAGTACGCCTCGTGTCCTTTCTCGCGGAAGGCGGTGCAAACTCTCTGCGATTCTTCACAGGCGACAAGCACTTTCATGTCTCCGTTACCTCGATTCCATATAGGTGGAGCATGAGCTTTTTCTTGATGATATACTCCGGTGTGCGGTGTCCCTTTACGTCCTCGACGATATGCTCTCCGGTACGGGTGTCGGTGTAGGTGAAGTCTGCGACGTATGCGCATTCGCGGAGGGCTTTGCCGGATTTCAGGCGCTGCTTCGGGATCAGGGTGAATTTTACCTGACGCTTCAGGTCGGTTATGTATCCGGCTTTTACGAGGATTGCAAGGTCTATGTACCGGAGGGCTTCTCGCTTACTGTCGAAGGTCTCGCCGGTGGGGAGGGTGGTTTTGCGGTTGTGGTATTTACTC
>CALYSG010000148.1 GCA_945485605.1 uncultured Clostridia bacterium | reverse complement strand
CAGCATACGCTAAAGCCGCGAAAGCGGCAGGAGGTGATTCATCATGAACACACAGAAACTTACACAGAAAAGCATTGAAGTCATAAATAATGCGCAGAGCATAGCTCAGGAATACGGCAACCAGCAGCTTGAGCAGGCACATTTTCTGAAGGCTCTCGTCGATCAGGAAAACGGTATCACCGGTGAGCTTCTCAAAAAGTGCGGTGTCGACAAAAAATCTTTTGCCGACGCTGTCGTTAAACTCATCGAAAGCTATCCGAAGGTCTCGGGCAACGGAAGCGTTTACATTTCTCAGACGGCAGACCGTGCGCTTACGGCAGCCGAAAAGCTCGCCGAAAGGATGGGAGACGAATACACCTCGGTCGAACATCTCTTTCTCGGTATAGTAAACGAGGCTGACCGGAATATAAAGGAAATCCTTAAGACCTTCGGCGTGTCATCCGACCGCCTTATGTCGGCGCTGAAGGATATACGGGGGAACAGGCGAGTCAAGAGCGACAACCCCGAAGATACCTACGACGCACTTAAAAAATTCGGCACCGACCTTGTCGAGCGTGCCCGTCAGCAGAAGCTCGACCCTGTGATCGGGCGTGACGATGAGATAAGGAACGTTATCCGTATCCTTTCTCGTAAAACGAAGAACAATCCCTGCCTTATCGGTGAACCGGGTGTCGGCAAGACCGCCATTGCAGAGGGGCTTGCACAACGTATTGTCCGCGGAGACGTACCCGAGAACCTCCGTGACCGCTCTATATTCTCGCTCGACATGGGTGCACTTATCGCAGGCGCAAAGTACCGCGGCGAATTTGAGGAACGCCTTAAAGCCGTCCTTGAGGACATCCGCAAGAGCGAAGGCAGGATCATTCTCTTTATAGATGAGCTTCATACGATAGTCGGCGCGGGACGCACCGAGGGATCTATGGACGCCTCGAACCTGCTTAAACCCATGCTCGCCCGCGGTGAGCTTCACTGCATAGGTGCTACGACACTTGACGAATACAGAAAGTATATAGAAAAGGATCCGGCGCTTGAGCGTCGTTTCCAGCCCGTTACCGTCAATGAACCCACGGTCGAGGACACGATCTCCATTCTCAGAGGTCTTAAGGAACGTTACGAGGTCTACCACGGTGTGAAGATCCACGACCAGGCGCTTATTGCCGCGGCTACCCTCTCCGACCGCTATATAACCGACCGTTTCCTCCCCGACAAGGCTATCGACCTCGTCGACGAGGCGTGCGCACTTATCAAGACCGAGATGAACTCTATGCCTACCGAGCTCGACGAGATCAGAAGAAAGATAATTCAGCTCGAGATCGAAGAGGCGGCACTCGGAAAAGAGAGCGACAAGCTCTCTGCCGCGCACCTCGAGGAGACCCGCAAGGAGCTATCCGAGCTGCGCGAAAAATTCAACGCGATGAAGGCAAAATGGGAAAACGAAAAAAACAGCATCGACAGAATAAGCGCTCTCCGCAAGCAGATCGAGGACACGAACGCCGGAATCGAAAAGGCGCAGAACTCCTATGACCTTGCCAAGGCGGCGGAGCTCAAGTACGGCGTGCTCCCGAACCTTCAGAAAAAGCTCGAAGCCGAAGAGAAGGCTGCCGGCGAAGGCGAACGAGATCCCCTGCTCCGCAGCAGCGTAACAGACACGGAGATCGCTAAGATAGTCGCGCGATGGACCGGCATTCCCGTCGACAAACTGCTTGAAAGCGAGCGCCAGAAGCTCCTGTCTATGCCCGAACTTCTTCATAAAAGAGTCATAGGGCAGGACGAAGCGGTTCAGACCGTCGCGGACGCTATACTCCGCTCGCGTGCAGGCATAAAGGATCCGAATCGTCCGATAGGCTCCTTCCTATTCCTCGGTCCCACCGGCGTGGGCAAGACCGAACTCGCAAAGGCTCTCGCCGAAGCTCTCTTTGACGACGAAAAGAACATCGTCCGTATCGATATGAGCGAGTATATGGAGAAATACTCGGTCTCAAGGCTTATCGGAGCGCCTCCCGGATATGTCGGCTACGACGAGGGCGGTCAGCTCACCGAGGCAGTCCGTCGCAAGCCCTACTCGGTCGTCCTCTTCGATGAGATCGAGAAGGCTCATCCCGACGTCTTCAACCTGTTGCTTCAGGTGCTTGACGACGGCAGGATAACCGACAGTCAGGGACGCACCGTGAACTTCCGGAACACGATCATAATTATGACCTCGAACCTCGGCTCCGACATCATTCTCGACGGCATCTCGCCCGACGGATCTATAAGCGAAGACGCAAAGAGCAAGGTCACCTCTCTGCTCCGCCGCAGCTTCCGCCCGGAATTTCTCAACCGTATCGACGAGACGGTATTCTACCGCCCGCTCACCGAAAACGACATCCGCGCTATCTGCCGTCTGCAGCTTGACGCGCTCAGACACCGTCTTGAAGACAACCGCCTCGGACTTGAGGTCAGCGATGCCGCAGAGGAATATATCGCAAAGTCGGGCTACGATCCGATATACGGGGCACGTCCGCTCAAGAGATTCATTCAGTCGAAGCTCGAGACTGTCGTCGCACAGTACATCATCGGAAAAGACCCGGCTCCCGAATCTGTCCTCAAAGTCGATTACAGCGAAGACAAAGGGCTTTATATTGAATAAAAAAATCCCTGCATGCACACAATGCCGTTTTTCGGAGCTGTGTAACATGCAGGGTATTTTTTGATATAGATCAGTTATCTGTTTCCGCAGCGGGAGCTTCGGTATCTGTTTCCGCAACGGGAGCTTCGGCATCCTTCTTCTCACGCTTCAGGAACGCTCCGAGAGCATAAAGGATAAAAGGCAACAGATACGCAAATCCGTAAAGAACGTCCGATATCATTTGAATTTGCTCGGTTGCACCACCGCAAAGAACAAACAAAACAAACGGATAAGGCGTTATGGTCAAATATCTGATAACATGAAGCACAATTGCCGCAATTCCAAGTCCCTTGACCAATTTTTTACGGTTTACAATCATGACGATCAGACCTAACAGCCATCCTACGAACATCGCAAATCCGCTGAGCGAAATCGGGATCGATTTGAGCATCGTTTCCAAAAAGATCTTTGATGCGGCATTGGCTACCTCTGACTGACTCGAGCCGGTAACGACATGCAACAGCTGAATACCGTTGAATGTAATAATACTGAAAGAAATAAGTGCTGTGCCGAGAATAAGAGCGATTGCCGCCATAATGGAAAGTGCATAACTCTTTTTTAACTTCACCATTGATGCTATTACCAGTCCGGCACAAAGACATCCGAGAACAATAAAAAATACTGTTGAAAATACAATTGACGATAATTTTAAAGAGAAATATGAAAC
>CALYSG010000147.1 GCA_945485605.1 uncultured Clostridia bacterium | reverse complement strand
ATAAATGAGAGATAATCCATTGACATTTTTATATATTTATAGTATCATGTAGATTGATAAAGAAAAAATGCGCCTTTGTGCGCCGTGCCATAAACCGAGTTTTTTCGCATATTTTCTTAATTGCGGGTTCCTGCTTTTGACAAAGATAGCCGCTTGGAACCTTTAAGTCGTGAAAGCATCAGTATCGCCTGTTATCATAGGTGAGGATGTATGGATTGCGGCAGGCTGCAAAATATTGAAAGGTTCGCAGATACATGACGGTGCAATCATTGGCGCGGCGAGTGTTGTAAAAGGAGAAATACCCGAAAATGCCATTGTAGTCGGAATTCCTGCAAAAGTAAAGAAGTTTAGGGAATAAAATGAATCGGAAAACAGGGGTTATACTGTCCTACGTAATGATGATATTTGAGGTCATGTCGACTCTTTTACTGACACCTTTTATCATCGGTACTCTCGGACAGGCGGAATACGGTGTATACAAATTATCGGCGTCGGTGGTGGCATATCTGCTTTTGCTCGATCTCGGAGTGGGAAATGCCATTACTCGATATATCGCTAAATTTCGAGTAAGTGGTGATAAGGATCAATCCCGGAAGTTTCTCGGTGTTGCAACGGTATATTACTCGGTAGTAGCAATTGTGGCGCTTATAGCGGGTATTGTGTTGATCGCGATCTTTCCAAAGGCATTTGCAAAGGGACTGACAGCAGACGAGATACAACTCGGGCAAAGATTGCTGTTTATCACTATGATAAATGCAGCCGTGACGCTCGGAACGGCAGCATATAACAATGTGATAATTGCTTATGAGCAATTCGCAGTTTCCAAGGGCGCATCGATTATACAGATAATCGTTCGTATGGGGATGACATACGTTATGCTTAAGTGCGGATTGGGAAGTGTCGGAATCGTGACCGTAAACCTGATTTTGACGGTACTGTGCAGAGGCTTCTTTGTCTTATATGTATTATTCCGTATTAAACTTCTTCCGAAATTCAAAGGAATTGAGATCGGTTTCGTGAAAGAAATCGTCATATATTCCTCTATGATCTTAGTTCAGATGATTGCGACACAGCTGAATGCCACGGTGGATCAAGTGTTGATCGGCTCACTTGTGGCATCGTCCTCTGCCATATTGGCAGTATACAGCGTCGGTGCGCAGATAACGCAGTATTATCAGTCTATAGGTACAGCCTTCACGGGCGTTCTTATGCCCGGGATCGTTAAGATGGTTGAGAAGGGCGCCGATTCAAAACAATTAACTGATGAGATGATACGTATCGGGCGGATTATTCTCATTGTTTTAGGCTTGATCTGGAGCGGTTTCCTTGCCTGCGGACAACAATTTATTACACTTTGGGCAGGACAGGCCAACACAGATGCTTATTTTGTCGCGGTTATTCTTATGACTGCTTATATGTTTATTCTGACAGAGTCCATAGGAACGCAGATATTGTGGGCGATGAACCAACACAAGGAGCAAGCGATTTTTAAAGGCGTTATCGTGGTGTTGAATATCTTTTTAACCATTGTTCTGATAAAATGGCAGCCGCTGATCGGAGCGACTCTCGGAACCTTTATTTCGCTGATGCTCGGAGATGTGGTAGTTATGAATGTAATTTTTCGCAAAAAGCTCAAAATGAATTTATGGTATTACTACAAGGGCCTTGCGAAAGGGATATTACCTTGCATTGCAATAGCTGCAATAGTAGGGTTTGTTGCCGGATACTTCTTAAAAAACGGCGGATGGACTTATTTGTGCGTTGAATTGGCTGTTATATGCTTGATATATGGCTTATGTATGCTTTTGTTCGGAATGAATACTTATGAAAAAAACCTGGTGCGTTCTGTTTTGAGAAAGTTTACACACGGGAGGGACAAATAATAACATGGGAATTTTCACAAACAAAACTCTGCTTATCACCGGCGGCACCGGATCGTTCGGTAACGCGGTGTTGAACCGTTTCCTTTGCACGGATATCGGTGAGATAAGGATCTTCTCACGCGATGAGAAGAAGCAGGACGATATGCGACACTGTTTTCAGGCAAAAATGCCAAAGGTCGCCGACAAGATAAAATTCTACATTGGAGATGTTCGAAGCCTTGAATCCTGTCGCGGCGCGATGTACGGTGTGGACTATGTATTCCACGCGGCGGCGCTGAAGCAGGTACCCTCATGCGAGTTTTTCCCGATGGAGGCCGTCCGCACAAACGTCATCGGTACGGACAATGTTCTTACCGCCGCCATTGAGGCGGGCGTGGAATGTGTTATCTGTCTCTCGACCGACAAGGCTGCCTACCCGATAAACGCCATGGGCATTTCAAAGGCTATGGAGGAAAAGGTCGCCATCGCAAAAAGTCGTACAAGCGGTAAAACGAGGATCTGCTGCACGCGTTACGGCAACGTCATGTGCTCGCGCGGCAGCGTCATCCCTCTTTGGATCGACCAGATCGGGAGCGGAAATCCGATAACCGTTACCGAGCCTTCAATGACCCGTTTTATTATGTCGCTTGAGGAAGCGGTCGACCTCGTTCTCTTCGCCTTCGAGCACGGGGAAAACGGAGACCTCTTTATCCGCAAGGCTCCCGCCTGCACGATAGGTACGCAGGCAGAGGCTGTCTGCGAGCTTTTCGGCGGAGATAAAAAGAATATAAAGGTCATCGGGATCAGGCACGGAGAGAAGATGTACGAGACTCTTCTGACCAATGAAGAATGTGCAAAGGCTATCGATATGGGGGATTTCTACCGCGTGCCTGCCGACAACAGAGGGCTGAATTATGACAAGTATTTCAGAGAGGGTGACGAAACACGTAACGTGATCTCTGAATTCAATTCAAGCAATACAAGGCTTCTGAGCGTAGAGGAAACCAAAGAAAAGATAGCGGCGCTTGCCTATATCCGCGAGCGTCTTGCCGAGGAGAAGAATAATGTTTGAAAACGTAAAATGGCAGGAAAACGGTAAGCTTAAGCTGCTGATAATCGTTGGCACGCGCCCCGAGATCATACGTCTCTCAGCCGTTATAACCAAGTGCCGCAGGTATTTTGATACGATCCTTGCGCACACCGGGCAGAATTACGACTATAATCTGAACGGAGTGTTTTTCAGGGATCTGAAGCTCGCCGCCCCGGAGGTATATCTTGATGCTGTCGGAGAGAACCTCGGCGAAACTTGCGGAAACATTATCGCAAGGTCCTACACACTCATGGCGGAGATAAGACCCGATGCCGTTTTGGTGCTTGGAGATACGAACTCTTGTCTCTCGGTCATCGGTGCAAAGAGGCTGCACATTCCGATCTTCCATATGGAGGCGGGGAACCGTTGCAAGGACGAGTGTCTGCCGGAGGAGACAAACCGCCGTATCGTGGACATT
>CALYSG010000146.1 GCA_945485605.1 uncultured Clostridia bacterium | reverse complement strand
AATCATAGCAAGGGGCGCGTTTTTGCTTCCGATGATTTTTATATTAAGAGGATAACTATATGAAATTATTGATTGCTTCGGACATTCACGGCTCGGCGTACTGGTGTGGGAAAATGCTAGACAGGTTCGCATCATCGGGCGCCGAACGTCTTCTTTTACTCGGAGATCTTCTCTATCACGGCCCGCGCAACGACCTTCCGAAGGGCTACGATCCTAAGGAGGTAACAAAAATGCTCAACGCGATCGCAGACAAGCTCATCTGCGTCAGGGGAAACTGTGACTCGGAGGTCGACCAAATGGTGCTTGAATTCCCGATAATGGCTGATTATGCTTATATCTGCATCGGTGAACAGAGGATATTCGCGACCCACGGTCATCTTTTCTCACCGGAGGAACCTCCGAAGCTCGGGAATAACGACATTCTAATCTCGGGACACACTCATATCACCTATGATAAAAGCGTCGGCAACCTTCGTTGCATCAATCCCGGCTCGGTCTCGCTTCCAAAGGATGACACCCGCCATTCATGCGTGATATGTGACGATGGCAAGTTTACTTTCATCAATCTTGAAGAATAAATCCAAGGAGGCTCTGATATGAATCTCGGGGTACTGACATCTCTCAACAAAGACGTTAAGGAAAACATCCGTAAGGTAGCCGAAATGGGCTTTTATCACTGCCAGCTCAAGTGCTGGAACAGCGCCTTCTTGACCGCAGAATACGCAGAAGCGGTCAACAGTGCCTGTAAGGAATACGGCGTTACCGTAACTGCGTTCTGGTGCGGCTGGGACGGTGGCTATTCCTACTGGAATTTTTACGAAGGTCCTCTGACTCTCGGACTCGTTCCGAGAGAATACCGTGCGGAAAGAACGCGAATGTTGCTTAAAGGCTCGGATTTTGCAAAGCTCATAGGAGTCACCGATGTCGTTACGCACGTAGGCTTCCTGCCCGAAAATCCTCTCTCGACCGAATACGACGAGATCTGCACGCTTCTCAGATTCATTTGTACAAAGCTTAAGGCAAAGGAGCAATATTTTCTCTTTGAGACCGGGCAGGAGACACCTATTACCCTGCTTCGGACGATCGAAACTGTCGGAACCGGAAACTGCGGAATAAACCTCGATCCCGCGAACCTGCTCCTCTACGGCAAGGCGAATCCGGTCGACGCCGTCGGAATATTCGGGAAGTATGTCCGCGGCGTACACGCGAAGGACGGCAAGTATCCTACAGACGGACGACACCTCGGCAAGGAATACCCGATCGGTGAAGGCCTCGTGAACTTCCCGCGCCTTATCCCCGCGCTGAAGGATGCAGGCTTTGACGGCTCGCTCACGATCGAACGTGAGATCTCCGGGGATCAGCAGATAAAGGACATCGAAGCTGCAAAGGATTATCTTGAAAAACTTATATAAAGTCATAACCACCTGCTGAATCCGGCGGCAGGCGGGCAGTGGCGGGCAGTGCCCGCAGCCAAACCTCGCGGTTTATTCACCGAAGGGCGAGGCCCTCACCCGGAGACAATGTCGGCAAAAAGGTGAGGTGAACGACCACCCCACGCCTGTTTTGAAGTTTAGGTCAAGCCTTTTTAAAGGCTTGCGGGCAGGCAGTGCCTGCACCCATACCTCGCGGTTTATTCACTGAAGGGTGAAGACCTCACCCGGAGCTGAGGATGACCGAAAAAACGGGTGAAACTCCCCTCAACGGCATTTTCTTTTTGCTTAGCTTTTTCTTTTGTGCCTGCTATGGGCAAAAGGAAAAGCGCCGAAGCCCTTTCGCATACATTATTCTGTTAACGAGATGACATTTTAGGAGCCTCCCTTGTGCAAAGGGAGGTGGCACGCGAAGCGTGACGGAGGGATTGTCACACGATGACCTCAAAAACAACCCCTCAGGCGCCTTCGGCCTCCGCTGCGGCGGGATCGCTCATCGTCAAAAGCCTATACGGAACCAATAAAACAAGGGCGGAAGAAATCATTCCGCCCTGTTCCTTATTATTTATTGTTCACTGTCATATTTCCCGAACACGCCTCAAATGCTCTTCGGGAGAAGCATAAACACGAAATCCACCTGATTCCTTCGTTATTGCACTTCAAAGTCGGTCGATTATCCTGTCAACTATTCCGAAGCATATATCCGCGGTCTCGTATTTTGCCCTGAGAAATTCCTCAGCGCCTCCGCCGATGCCGTCGCTTACTATCTTAACTATAACGCACGGTACACCGTTCCGATTACATGTCAGCACGACTCCCGCCGCCTCCATCTCGCATATATCCGCACCGTACCTTGTATGAAGCTCTTCCTTTTTAGCCGGATCGGCGACGAACTTGTCCGCCGATGCACATATAACCGGCACAAGATCGGGATAAATGCTCAGCGCCTTCTCTACCAGCTCTTCGGTTGCCGGAAGGTAGGCATCGGGATACTGCAGGTATCTTCCGACTTCAATACCGTCTATTGCAGATGTATCAAAGTCATAATGAACGACCTTTCTGACTATACATGTCTTCGTCTTTGACATAGACGCGGTAAGCCCACCGACCACTCCGAAGTTTAGGATCAGGTCGACCCCGTATCCTGTTATAAGGTACTGAGTTGCCGAGGCGGCGGCGATCTCACCTACACCGCAATGTGCCACGACGAGTGAATATTTTTCGGTTCTGTATTCGAGTATCCTGCACCCGGCAGCATCCTTTTCGGCGATCGGCTTTCCGTACCTGTTGAGCACGGCATCAATTTCGATCGCAACTATCATGCCTATCTTTTTCATTTTTCAAACCTCACTGTCAATGTCGTTCTTCTTTTTCTTGCTTCCCGTACGTTCGAGCTTATGGCTCAGAACAACGACGACCTGTGCCGGAATGCCTATAAGGAAGATCATCCAAGCGCTCGTCATCCCCGCAAGGCGCAGAAGCATAAGGAAAATGAGCGCAAGCCCCGACCATATCAGTGCAGAGATTATCAGCATATTCTTGAGCCTTTTGCGCTTGCCCCAGATCGAGTTGAAGATGAGCAGCAGTATCGCCGTTGTGGGAACCGCCGCGACAAAGATCAACCAGAGATCGTATACCGCCTTGTTGGCGATCCAGCAGCTCACAAACACGACGAGCGCGACAAACCATACAGAAGCTGCCGAAATAAGGGTTATAAGCTTATGATTTTTTGCTTTTCTGTTATTCTCGGTGATTGGGTGCTCGCCGTTGTCCTTTATCAGCCAATCGACCGTCACGCCGAACATATCGGCAAGGCGCTTCAGAATATATATATCGGGTATCGATTCGGCTCTCTCCCACTTTGATATCGCCTTGTCAGAGTAATTCAAGCGCTCGGCAAGCTCCGCCTGCGTCATATGCTCACTCGTACGCAGAAAGGCTATGTTTTTTGCTATATTACGCTTAAGATCTTCCATTTCTACTCCCCGTTTCCCGGGCTCTAC
>CALYSG010000145.1 GCA_945485605.1 uncultured Clostridia bacterium | reverse complement strand
TACTTATTCCGACAAGTCCGCCGAGCTTTATAAGTGTATCAAGGTGACGGTCACGCAGATTTCTCGAATGACCGTAAACCTCATAAGAGTTTGAGTGCGAGGCTATAAAGGGTTTATTTTCCTCAAGCGCGATAACTGCAAGGTCGTCGACCGACTGCTCCGAGGAATGGGAAATATCCGGAACCATTCCTATCTCAAAGCATTTGCGCGCAACGAGCTTTCCGAAGTCCGTCAGTCCTTCCGAGGTATCGTGCGCTCCTCCTATGCAGGAGGTCTGCCCCCAGACGAGCGTAAGAAAGCGGCAGCCTCTTTCATATAGAAAATCGAGCCTTGACAGATCGCCGGCAAGTATCCTTGCATCCTCGACCATATGGAAGATCGCGACCTTTCCTGAGATCTCGGCACCTTCAAGGTCTGCAAAATCAAGGCAGACCTTCACGCGGTCGGCAAGTCTCTCAAGCTCGCGGCAAAAGTAATCGTTTACACGTATATATTTTTCGAAAGCCTCCTCGTCGTTGCGTTTTCTTGACGAGCAGTAAGCGGCAAGCTGGGCATAATGCCCGAAATATGACGCACGCTCAAGGGAAACGTGAAGTTCATTTTCGTCAAATCCCTGCTTTTCACCGTACATTCTGTACGGTGTATCACAATGAAGGTCAAAGTAATTCATAAATATCCTTTCCTCGCGTGAAGATCCGCTACAGTATTATATGCTGTTTTTTCCGAAAGCGTTTTCTATATGATTTATCTCGGCGACTTTGTATTTTCCTCCGGTATTATCAAGGTAGACCTCTATCACATCGAACCTCGGTTGGCGTGACTCGTGCTTTTCACGAATGTAATCGCGTGCCGCCTCAATAAGATGCCTACGCTTGTCTCGGTCAACTGCCGATGCCGCCGTGCCGAAGAGATCGCCGTCCGGCGAAAGCACGCGGGTCTTGACCTCTGCGAAGATAACATGATCCTTCGTCACCGCTATTATGTCGATCTCGTTTCTGCCGCTTCGGTAGTTCCTTTCAATAGGTTTTATCCGTTTTTTCTTAAGGAACCTTGCGGCTTCATATTCTCCGAGATCACCTATTGTTTTTGTCGTCATTGTCAAGAAATCTGATGAATTTTGTTCGGTATATGGGTGCCGGACCGTAGCGACGAAGAGCTTCCATATGATCTTTCGTGCCATATCCCTTGTGCTTTGCGATACCGTACTGAGGGTACTCCTTATCAAGGTCGTCGCAGATACGGTCACGAGTGACCTTTGCAAGTATTGACGCCGCGGCGATAGATGGTGACAGCGCGTCACCGTGAATAACGCTCTTTGCGGGAAGAGCGAAACCGCGGCATATATTACCGTCGATCAGTGCAAAGTCGGGCTTGACCTTAAGCCCGGCGATCGCGCGGCGCATGGCAAGCAGAGTTGCCTCAAGTATATTTGTATCGTTTATCTCCTCAACAGTACCGAGAGCGACCGACCACGCTACTGCCTTGGCGGTTATCTCGTCAAAAAGCGCCTCCCGACGGGATGCCGAAAGCTTTTTCGAGTCATTCAGTCCCTCAATTATCTCGCCCTCTCTGAGTATACATGCTCCGGCGCATACCGGCCCGCAAAGCGGTCCGCGTCCCGCTTCGTCCACTCCGCAAATAATGCGATATCCATTTGCCCGAAGTTCATCCTCTATTGAATATGAAAGCTCGTTTTTCATATAATATCAAGCGTTATCCTTCCTATCTTTCCCGATCTGAATTCATCAAGCAGCATATTTGCTGTGCGTTCGGTGTTTATCTCGCCGCCAGACATGAGAAATCCGCGCTTCTTTCCTATCAGTTCAACTATCTGATACGGTTTAAGTTCTTCGGGTATACCGTCGAGTTTATATCTTCCGCAGAGCATGGCGGGATAGTTTTTTGCAAGTCGCGCGCAGAGCACCGCGGCAAGCGATTCGGTATCAAGGATACTGTCCTTTATAGCACCCGTAAGCGCAAGGTTCTCTCCGACGGTTATGTCGTCAAATTTCGGCCAAAGAACTCCGGGCATATCGAGCAGATCAAGCCCTGCGTTCGTTGCGACCCATTGCTTATCAAGGGTAACGCCGGGGCGGTTTTCAACTTTTGCTTTTTTTGCCCCGCAGAGCTTATTTATCAGGGATGACTTACCGACATTCGGTATACCGAGTATCATAGCCTTAAGCGACCTTCCGTTCATACCCTTCATCTCGTAGCGTTCGACCTTTTCGGAAAGGATTCCCTTTACCGACGGCGCTATGGATTTGAGTCCCTCTCCGGTTATGCAATCTGTTGCAATGCAAAAAGAGCTGTCGGAGGTGAAGTTATCAACCCATTCTTTTGTACGTGCCGGATCGGCGAGCGAACATTTGTTGAGAAGAACGAGCGACGTTTTTTGACCGATAAGCCTTGCTATCTCGGGGTTTTTAGAGCTGCGCGGGATCCGAGCATCAAGTATTTCAATAACTATATCGACGTTCTTAAGATTTTCGGATATCATACGGCGTGTCTTGGCCATATGCCCCGGAAACCACTGTATCTGTTTTTCCTGCATCAACCCACACCTCCGAACGGCACAAGGCTGAGAATGACCTTGCCGAGTATACAGCGTTCGTCAACAAGCCCGACTCCAAAACGGCTGTCGATCGAATTGTAACGGTTATCTCCCATTACGAAGACCTGTCCTTCGGGGACAAATCCGCTCTGGAAATTACCGGGAAGAATGCCTGTCATACGTCTGTTTTCGTACGCCACTTTATAATCAATATATTCTTCATCAAGAAGATCGCTTTCCGTAAGGTCCTCGGTACTGCCGACGTAGACCTTCATTTTAAGATACATTTTTCCGTTTTCGTCGTAATCGTCAAGATATTCAATTTTATAGTATTGTCCGCCGGTTGCGATCACTCGCTTGACAAGAGGTTTATTTAAGCTTTCCGTTTCATTGTAATCCTGGTGAAATACGACTATATCTCCCGTTTTGGGCTTGTAGAAAAGATCAGTTGCCAAAAGCGTCTGACCGTCCTTCAGGGTAGGAAACATTGAATTACCGTCAACGCGACATATCCTTATGCTGAACGTAAAAAGCAGGAGTACTGCACTCGCAGCAATAACGAATATCTCAACGTAATCGAATATATCACGTATTGCGGATTTTTGGGGTTTATTATTTTCAACGTTCGGGCGGTTTTCTTCTACCATACGACGCCTCCTGTAAAAATTGCGCAATTTAACTTATTATACATTATACCATAAGTTTTCTCTTACGCCAATACAAAAGCCCACTCTTTCTCGTTTTATTTGCCGAGGTTATTGTAATAAGAAAGTTTTTATGATAAAATAGCTTGAAGAGCCTTTCTTTACATACGAATAAAAATCAGGAGCTTTACATGAAAAGCAAGATAATTCAGAAAAAAATAACAGCTGATTGCAGGGGAGGAAGCAATTATGAATAAGAATACAACAGATATCACATTATCCGCATATTTCAATGATATCGTTATCGGTTACTATGAAGATGAGGATCTGGTGAAGTCGTTCGGAAAGAAATTCGGTTTTGATGTGGATAAAGATACTTTTATGGCCGTTTCTTTCCTTTATCCGTC
>CALYSG010000144.1 GCA_945485605.1 uncultured Clostridia bacterium | reverse complement strand
TAATTACTTTGAAAAATTAAATTAAAAGAGGTCTTTTGAAAATGAATTGGCAGGATATTCTGAATACGATCCAAAACTGGGCGGTCAATACCGGGATAAAGCTCTTGATATCCATTGTAATAATCGTGATATCCTTTATCGTAATAAACAAGCTGAAAAAGGTCATCGAAAACAAAATATTAAAAAAACAGTTAAATAACGGGAGATCGAGGAACCATACCGTAGTACGCTCGCTCTGCTACTTCTGCAGTGTACTTCTGAAGGTCCTCGTCGTTCTGATGATCGTGGGATACCTCGGCATCGACACCTCTGCCATCTCGGCTCTGATAGCCTCTCTCGGCGTCGGGATCGGTCTGGCTGTAAACGGGACGGTCTCGAACCTTGCCGGCGGCATTCTTCTTCTGATCACCCACCCGTTCCGCGATGGTGACTATATCTCCGCAAACGGCTTTGAGGGAACCGTAGAGGATATATTTATCTGCAACACAAAGCTCCGCACCCCCGATAACAAGGTCGTATACCTGCCGAACGGAAAGCTCTCGACGAGCGAAATAGTAAACTTTTCCGAGAAGCCGATGCGTCGCGTCGACCTCAGCTTCTCGATTTCGTATTCGGACGATTTTGAGAAGGCTGAAAAGCTGATCCTTGATCTGATATCACGCCATCCTCTCACGCTCGACGATCCCGCACCGAGAGCAAGGATCAAAGCGCACGGCGAGAGCAGTATCGACCTCACCGTCGGCGCATGGTGTAAAACCGATGACTACTGGTCGGTATATTTCGATCTGAACGAGCAGGTCAAGAAGGCTTTCGACGAAAACGGCATAGAGATTCCCTTCCCGCAGGTCGACGTTCACCTCGATAAATGATCCGTCCTACCCTCCTTGTCGCATCCTATAAACGCAAATATAAGTGATGCAAGCGCCGGAAAGGCTACCATACCGACAATTCCCGCGATCCTGAAGCCTATGAACATTGCGGCGAGTGAAACAAGCGTCGGAAGCCCGAGGCTCGAGCCCACGATCCTCGGCTCGGCGAGCTGACGGATAACGGTTATCACTCCCCAGAGTATTATAAGCCCCGTACCGAGCCCGAAATTTTTCTGCATAAGGCTTATGATCGCCCACGGGATCAGTACCGTTCCCGCACCGAAAAGCGGCAGAATATCTATTGCCGCCGTCAAGAGAGCTATAAGAAATGCGTACTTCACCCTCAGAAGAAGAAAACCTACAAGCAGCTCGCAAAAGGTCATAACCATTATGAGAAGATATGCTCTTGCCCATCCTCGGAATGCCTTCGCTGTATGAGATGCGACCTGTCTCGCCTTTTCACGGACACCCTTAGGTAAAATCTCGGCAACCTGTTCGCCTCCCCCGATCGAGAAGCAGAACCCCGCTACGGCAGTTACCCCGAGCGTTAACATAACGGTCGGGATAGCCGAGACTGCCTTTGTCAGAAAAGACGGAAGTCTTCCGGAAACCGATGAGGCAAGTGAGCCGAGAGCTCCCGAGATCGCATTTCGAAGCAGCTGCCTCATTTCACCGTTCTCCTCTGATCCTATTATCTCTCCGATAACGGGCAGCGACGACAGAAAGCCGACAACTCGGTCGGTAAGCTCCGACAGCATATCCTCTGCCATTCCGACGATCGGCGGCAATCCCTTTACAAGACCGGCAAGCTCCGAGATCAGTGCTTCTCCCGAAATAAACATCCCGACAACCAATAAAATAAACAAAAAGACCGCGACAAATCCACCGCTCACGCGCCTCGGTATCCGAGTACGACGTGAGATATAATCCGCCGCGGGTGAAACAGCGCTTCCGATGCCCCACGCTATGATAAAAGGCAAAGCAACCGGAAGCGCGTATTTTATTATGAGATAGCCACCTGCTGCGGCGCCCGCCGCACAGATGACATAAGAGGCATATCTTTCGGCTTTGTCTGCCATCTTTCCGCGTCCCCTTTTCGCATAATACACTATATTATTATGCCGGTAAGCGAAAAAAATGCGTATACATATCTGCCTTATCGCAGTTCTTCAAGTGCGGAAACTATTTCTCCGGGTTCTCGAAAATATGCGTCGCACGCCGCAACGGTCTCCTCGAGCTTTCTTTCTTTTGAACGGTCATAGACTCCGAAAGCGGTCATTCCTGCTTCTCTTGCCGCCGCAAGCGCGGAGCTTTTGTCGTCTATCAGCAGAGCCTCTGAGGGAAGGATGCCGTATCGCTCGCAGATCCTGAGATAGATCTCCGGAGATGCCTTGCTCTCCGGGGCATAGACTACGGAGACTACTTCGCCGATGTAATCTCCGAGTCCGTAATGCTTTATCGCCGTCTCGACATCTTTTCCGCGAGACGCCGTAAGGATAAGGGTTTTCATTCCTGTCTCATGAGCTTTTTTTACGAGTTCAGCGGCGCCGCTTTTGAGCTTGACCGAGGTCAGATACAGCTTCGCCATATTGTCAAACGCCCATTCTTTTCGTTCTCTGAGCGTCATACCGAGCTTTTTCGCGACATCTTCTTCAAGGTCTATCATTTTCAATCCGGAGGTAAAATAGAGCTTATCGTAATCATCGAAGAAGCGTTCGGGTATCTCGATACCCTTTTCGCACAACAGCCTTATTGCCGACTGTCTCCAGTATCCCTCGGAATCGACAAGAGTTCCGTCAAAATCAAACATTACGAGCCTTTTTCTCATGGTATATTTTTATCCTTTCATTGATGGGAGCATATAATTTAAGCATATGGTGCCAATAGCGTTTGCCCTTACAAGTCATCAACCGTTAAAAAATCTTAACACTTGACCGTTATGCAATAAGGTCTCAAGATTTGTGCCGGGCTTTCCGAAAATTCTCGATTTAAGACCGATCAGACCGGGAAATCCTCTGCCGCCCGATTCCGTCTTCTGTGCCCTACGCGCTCGCCTTTCGGTTCGCCCGTCTCGCCTTCTTCGGATCTGCCTGCCTCGACACCGTCCCAGTAACGCTTCGCCTGCGTCGTGAAAAGCTCGTAATACTTTCCTCTCTTTTCCATAAGGGTCCTGTGGTCTCCCGACTCGACTACCTCACCGTACTCAAGCACGACGATCAGCGAGGCGACAGTCGCGCTCGAAAGTCTGTGCGAAACGAAGATAGTCGTCTTGTCCTCCCTCAGCCTGTCAAACTGGTTGAATATCTCCTGTTCGGCCATCGGATCGAGCGCCGCTGTCGGCTCATCAAGGATCAGAACATCCGAATTGCCGTAAAACGCCCTTGCTATCGCGAGCTTTTGCCACTGACCGCCCGAAAGCTCGAGCCCCTGCGCCTCAAATATCCTCATGAGAGGCGTGTCGTAGCCCTGCGGCAGCTTCTCTATATACTCGTCGGCACTGCTCTGACGTGCGGCTTCCTTTATCTCCTCTGCGTCAAAGGGCTTCTCAATATCTCCGAAATGTATATTCTCCGATACCGTGAAGGCATACTTCCCGAAATCCTGGAATATTATTCCGAACATAGAGTAGAGATCCTGAACATCGTATTCACGAAGGTCCTTCCCGTCAAGAAGGATAACCCCCTCGGTCGGGTCATAGAGCCTTGTCAGGAGCTTTATCAGTGTAGTCTTACCGGCACCGTTCAGCCCCACAAGCACGACCGTTTCGCCCGGTCTGAAGGTGAGGTTTATATTCTTAAGCACATAACGCTCGGTTCCCGGATAGCGGAAGCTGACGTTCTTAAAC
>CALYSG010000143.1 GCA_945485605.1 uncultured Clostridia bacterium | reverse complement strand
CACAAGTTTTGTGCTATAATGAGTACAGTTCAAAGGGATAGAGTACCTTTGAGATGATCTCGGCATTTGTGCTGTCCTCGACAGCCTTCATATACTGGCCCTGAGTGAAAAGACCCATATTGAAGTTTGTGATATCACGGGCTTTCCAAAGCCGGAGCTGACCGACTCCCGCGCTGTCGCCGCCGGATATCATCATATCGTAAGGTACAGCTTCGACAGTATCGCAACCCTCGTAGGCTATCTCGCACCTTCCGTTATTGTTCCAATATTCCTTAACATGTCCCCCGAAGCGAACGTTGAAGGTCCTGTCGGTGCGCGGAACGAGCCATACCTCTCCCCCGGGAAGCCAGACATCGGGAAGCTCGACCTGAATTCCGTCAACTATCTTTTGCTTGAAGAGTCCGTATTCGTAGCATATGGAGAAGCCTATTGCGGGATAATCGAGCGAAGCAAGCGAGTCCATATAGCAGGCGGCGAGTCTTCCGAGACCTCCGTTTCCGAGACCGGCATCGGGCTCGCAGTCATATAGCTTTTCAAGATCGAATCCGAGCTCGCTAAGTGCCTTTGCGTACTTTTCCGCAAGTCCGAGATTGCAAAGATTGTTTTTCAGCGATCTGCCGAGCAAAAACTCCATGCACATATAGTAGACGCGCTTGGCACCTTGGTTGTTGACTTCGTTGCGGAACTTTATTCTTTTTTCGACGAGCATATCGCGCACGGTCATGGCTGCCGCCTTGTACATCTGCTCGACGGTAGCTTCCTTTGCCGAGATGCCCATCGAACGCGAAAGGCGGGTCTCGATCTCTTCTTTGATATCTTTTACCTTGGGATTTAAATTCATTTCTTTTATTTGTCCTTTATATATATTATTCACAGTCCCGCATACAGCTCAAGATACTTTTTTGCCGAGCTGTTCCACGAGAAATCTTCAGACATAATGCGCGATATCAGCTTTTTACGCCTCGGCATATCGTGCCATACCGTCATAGCCGCCCATATTCTGTCGATGAGTTCGTCTTCGCTGTAATTTGCGAAGGTAAAGCCGTTGCCTTCGATAATGTCATCGTGTTCCCAGTAACCCTTAATCGAGTCATAAAGACCTCCTGTCTCACGTACTACGGGGATTGCGCCGTAGCGCGAGGCAATCATCTGAGACAGTCCGCATGGCTCGCTCTTTGACGGCATAACGAATATGTCGGCGGCGGCGTATATACGCCTTGACAGCTCGCGGTCATAGTCGATTATGGCTCTCATACGGTCCGGATAACGGTGCTCAAGCCCGACAAAAAAATTTTCAAAGCGTTGCTCTCCGCGTCCGAGTACGACGAATTGAAGATCGCCGGAAAGCATTTTTTGAGATATGCCGGCGACAAGGTCAATGCCTTTATGAGCCGCGAGACGGCTGACTATCGCCACAAGCGGCGCATCCGTTCTTTGAGGAAGTCCGAGCGTACGCTGAAGATCGAGCTTACAGTCCGCCTTTCCGCCGATTGCAGAGGCCTTTGTGTAATTCTGGACGAGGACCTCATCCTTGTGCGGATTGTAATAATTGTAGTCTATTCCGTTGAGAATTCCGCTTAGCTTGAATGAATACTTATTGAGTATCGAAGAAAGCCCATGTGAATATTCATCACCGAGGATCTCCTCGGCGTAACGCGGGCTGACCGTCGTTACCCGGTCGGCGCATTCGATAGCCGCCTTCATAAGGTTTATGCAATCGCCGTACTCCATGATTCCGTGGTCTTCCGTCGTCAGACCGAAGACATCGCCGAGTATTGCAAAATCGTATTTTCCCTGATATTCTATATTGTGTATCGTGAATACCGTCTTTATGTCATAGAACCCTTTGACAAGACGGTACTTTCTGTTGAGATAGACGATCGACAGCGCCGCCTGCCAATCATGAGCGTGAAGTATATCCGGCTTCCATTCTGACCGGCAAAGGAACTCCATTACCGCCATGCAGAAAAAGGCATATCGTTCACCGTCGTCGTATTCACCGTAGAGTCCGCGGCGTTTGAAATAGTATTCGTTGTCGACGAAATAGTAAACAACTCCCTCTTTTTCAAGCGAGTATATACCGCAGTATTTTCTGCGCCACGAGAGCTGAACCTCAAAGACAGCTTCTTCCCTCATCTTGTTTCGCCAATCCTGCGTGATTACCGAATAGAGGGGCATTATTACTCTAATATCAACATTCTTTTTCCCCGCCGCTTTTATAGCTGCCGGAAGCGATCCGAGTACATCTCCAAGGCCGCCGGTAGCAGCAAAAGGCATTGCCTCGGCACCGACGAAAAGTATTTTTTTCATAACATGGATCCTTTCTGCCGTTTTTATACCATTATACCTTTTCCTACGAAGAAAGGCATTGTTTCGTGCCCCGAAAGATGTCTTCCGTCCTTGATGACGACGTTTTTGTCAGTGATAACGCAGTTGAGCGAGGAATCCGGACCTACGAAGGTATCCTGCATAAGGATAGAATTCTTAATCACCGCGTCTTTTCCGACGCGTACTCCGCGGAAAAGTATCGAATTTTCCACTTTTCCTTCGATTACACAGCCGTCGGCGATGAGCGAGTTTGATATTTTAGCATCCTTTGTATACTTTGTCGGAGGAGAGTTCCTTACCTTTGTGAGGATCGGGCGGTTTCGTATACCGAAAAGCCCTTCCCTTGCCTCTTTGTCGAGCAGCTTCATACTGCTCTCAAAATAGCTCGGCAGAGAACCTACAAGAGAGTAGTAGCCTTCATACCTGTAAACCATTATTTTAGAATGTTTCGCATTTCTCGCCACTATATCACGGTAAAACGCAGTATATCCGTGTGCGGAGGCATCAAGCAACATATTTCTCAGAAAAGTTCTTCCGAAGACCATGACGTTCAGACTGATTTCGATATTCCCCTCAGTACCGACTGTATAGTCGGCAACATCGAGAAGCCTTCCGCTTTCGTCTGCATTAATAACCTGATTGCTTGCCGAGAGCGGGTATTGTGAAGAGTCTACCTTTTTCGTGACAATAGTTATATCGGCAGCGTTTTCTTCGTGAAATTTTATAACGTCCGCAATATCGATATTGCAGATCATATCGCAGTCTGAGGTCACTATATAATCCTCGTCGCATCTGCCTATAAAGTTCATAACGCCGAGAAGTGCTTCAAGTCGCGTTGAATATAGCCTGCTCGCCGCGGCACCGTCATAAGCCGTTATAAAGGGAGGAAGTATCTTTATACCGCCGGATCTGCGGGCAAGGTCCCAGTCCTTGCCCATGCCTATATGGTCGAGGAGCGACTGGTAATTGTAGTGAGTGATTATGCCGATCTTGGACATTCCGGCATTGACCATGCCGGAAAGAGCAAAGTCGATAAGACGGTATTTCCCTCCGAAAGGCACACTTGCAATAGTCCTTATTCTTGTTAGCTCAGGGACAGATGCATCGTGAATGTTTGAAAAAATCAATCCTGCAGCAGTCATAAGTTCCTCCTGATTATTCTATCGACTTCATGGTGCCGGCGGGGATCTCGGTCCCCGGTTCGACCTTTACGCTTCTTCCGAGAACGGTAATGTCCGATGCCGTTTTCTTATCTGCACCGACTCTTGCACCGGCACCGATCTCACAATTACTGTCTATTATTGAATAGTTTACCGATGCATCTTCTTTTATTACGGTGTTTTCCATTATGACGGAATTTTTTACATCAGCTCCGTAGGCAACCTTTACCTCCGCGCCGAGAACAGAGTTCTTGAC
>CALYSG010000142.1 GCA_945485605.1 uncultured Clostridia bacterium | reverse complement strand
TTACATAAGAGCTCAGATCGGGAACAAGCTATGTTACGGATAAAGCAACGTATTTTCCGAAGGCGGCGAAAAAATACAAAAATACCGAAAACGAGTGATGAGGACATGATATCTGAAAGACAAATACTGATCGTAGAAGATAATTTAATTAACCGCGAGCTGCTTGTGGAGATCTTTGCAGAACGGTACACGGTCTTACAGGCAGAAAACGGTTATGTTGCACCGGAAATATTAAAGCAAAACAAGGACAGTATCTCGCTCATACTGCTTGATGTCATGATGCCGGCGATGGACGGATATACCTTTTTGGATAAGCTGAGAAGGATGAAGCAGCTGCCCTTGAGCACGGTGCAAACGACTTTGTCCCAAAGCCATATCGTCCGCAGATCATCCTTCATCGTGTTGCCGGTCTTATCAAGCTGCGCGAGGAAGCCGCCATCATAGCTGAAATGAATGACAAATGCAAATTGTTTGCATAATTGCAAATGCAAAATGTTTTCTGACATATCAACAGCTTCATAATACAAATATCGGGACTGCGGTAAGCCGAATGTTTGGCCGCAGTCCTTTTTTCACAACAAAAATCATTGACGGATTGCTTTTGTTTACAAATTGAAAAGCCTCAAATAATTGCCATTCATAAATGTGTTATGAGCGAAAATAATAATAGCAGAGCAAGCGAAAGCGGCTCGATAATCATAGATCGAATTGATTCGGGCGGACGCAGGCGGTGCGGACGAGCCGAACCGCTGATCCTCCTGTATCAAGTAACCGACGCTCCCGCTACTTGCGGGATAGGTCGGACAAAAGAAGAAAACCTAAGAAATGAGAGTCGGAAGGCACGAACGCTTTCCGGGAATAAGGAGAATCAATATGGCAAGCACACTTGTACCTGAAGCAAAGAAGGCTCTTGAGCAGTTCAAGACCGAAGCTGCGAACGAAGTCGGTGTCACCCTCAACCAGGGATATAACGGCGATCTTACTGCCCGTCAGGCAGGCTCCATCGGTGGCCAGATGGTCAAGAAGATGGTCGAGAAGTACGAGAACGATATAAAGTCGAAATAATCGCGCTTAACGGTTAATTTTCCTTTGCTGTCCAAAAACGGACAGCGGGGCAGGTCCTCCTTTCGGTGGGCCTGCCCCGTATTTTTTAAACTGATGTATAAAAGAAAACACGAAAGAGCAATCTTTTCTACGCACAACTTCATTATAATGCGAGAGTAAGCCTTACGTATTCCCTCGATCGCTGTCTTACCCTTTTTGGTTGCTTATTTTTCTATCCCGTTATTCTTTCGTAAAACCATGCCCATGCTGACATGGCGAGTGGAAAAAGGTCGTAAGATCGACCGAAAACTCTCCGCTTTCGTCATCCGAAAAGCCTATCGCGAGCGCAAGCCTTCTCTCAAGCTTATGGTCGCAAAGGTAAGCCTTTTTTGCTCCGCAAAGGTCGGCAAAGTTGAAAAAACCGCGCCCGAGGAGCATTATATGCACGGTCTCCTTCTCTCCCCCGACACCCGAAATGTTTATAAGCTCTCCGCCCCTCGGCGAAAGTCTGAACTGGCACGCCGCCGCGAGCTTTCCCTCGTCGAGCAGCTTATAGGCGAGCAGATCGGCGTCGTAGGGTATAAGGCAAGCCTCGCACGCCGCCTTCTGCTCCTCTTTTGTCTGTATGGGAAGGACCTCAAGCATCGTTTTTCCCCTTCTCTTTCTTCATTTCATTCTTCAGATATTTTATCTCGGCTCCCGTGAGCTTCCTATACCTTCCCGGTTGCAATGCACCGAGCGTGATATTCCCTATCGCCACGCGCGTGAGCTTAAGGACCTCTACTCCTTTATCCTCGCACATACGGCGGATCTGGCGGTTTTTGCCCTCAAAGAGCGTCAGCTCAAGCAAAGTCGAGTGCTCGTCGAAGCCGATGATATTTACCTTGACCGGACGCGTATCGGCACCGCCGATCTCTATACTGCGACCTATCAGTGACGCCTTTTCGGGCGTGATCCTTCCCTTCACCTTAACGTGATATACCTTGCCTATCATGTGACGCGGGTGAGTGAGAAAATTCGTCAGCTCACCGTCATTCGTCAGAAGGAGCAACCCGTCCGAGTCCATATCGAGCCTTCCCACCGGGTAGACTCTCTCATGAAGATCGGCAACAAGGTCGGTAACGCATCGCCTTCCCTTCTCGTCGGATGCGGTCGTAACACATCCGCGAGGCTTATTAAGCGCAATATAAAGGTGCCTGTCACCCGTAGGCTCGACCCTCTTTCCGAGGTATTTCACGATGTCGAGCTCGGTATCTATCTTCTGCCCGACGGTCGCGCGAAGTCCGTTGACCGTGACTCGTCCCGCCTCGATCTCCGCCTCGGCGGCTCTGCGAGAGAGGACCCCACAGTCGGTAAAGTATTTCTGAATCCTTATCTCCATAAAATTCCCGTTTACATAAAATTTCTGTATCTCAGCCTTGCAACGAGCCGGCCCTCGGCAATCTTTTTGCCGTTGCGGTAAAATATCACACGCCCGAGCGTTTCTCCGTCCTTCGGCAGCTTCCAGAGAAAGCGCGGAGCCTCGATCACCTTCTCGATCTCGCCTCCGTAGCGGAGGATCGTCGCCGTAAGGTCGCGCTCAAGCACGCAGTCGACCTGCCCGGCTTCGTCCGAAACAACGGGAGGCGACCAAAAGCTCTCGCCCGCCCGCCCAAAAGAATAGGCGCGGTAAAATTCAAAGCCGTAGTCAAGAAGCCTTGCGTGATCGTTCCAGTCGTCGGGAGCCGACAGGGTCACGCAGACAAGCCGCAGCCCTCCGCGCTCCGCCGCCGAAACAAGGCACCTTCCGCATTTCTTCGTGAAACCCGTTTTGACCCCTATTGCCCCCTGATAGGTTCGCAAAAGCGCATTATGATTTAATAGCCGTCGCGTGCTTCCCGGCTCGGCACCGCTTATTTCGTGCCTGACAGTAGAAACAATGCGTAAAAACGCCTCGTTCTTAAGTGCCTCTGCCGCGAGGCGCGCAAGGTCGTATGCCGAGGTGTAATGCCCCTCGGCATCAAGCCCATGCGGATTTTTGAAGTGAGTATCGGTAAGTCCAAGTTCTTCCGCCCGAGCGTTCATCATATCGGCAAAGCCCTCGACCGAGCCTCCGACATGAATAGCGACAGCCGTCGCGGCGTCGTTGGCGGAGGCGAGCATCACTGCATAGATAAGCTCGCCGAGAGTCAGCCTCTCGCCCGCCTTAAGGTAGATCGACGAGCCCTCGATCCCCGTAGCCTCCGCAGGGATCACGACGGTGTCTCCTTCGTCAGCGTTTTCAAGAGACACGAGCGCCGTCATTATCTTCGTCGTGCTTGCCATGGGCATACGGACACGCGCGTTTTTCTCGAATATCACCCTGCCGTCCGAGGCATCGATGAGCACGGCGCTCTTCGCCGAGACAGACGGAATAATCGACTCTGCCGACACACCGGTAAAAAATCCGGGCATAATGACAAGCACGGCAAGTATCATTGCCGCGATCCTGTATCTGAAAGGCATATACCGCACCTCCGGAACTTTAATATACTACTTAAATATTATATATTCCGCAGGTAACGATATATGCCTTATCACCCGATTCAGTTGTTTTTGGCTGCGTCTGTCTCTTCCGCCGTATAGTCATTCGGGTTGTCGACGCTCTCGGCCTTCTTCGACTTTTCGGGAACGACCTTCTCAAACAGCGCCTTGATCTTCGCTATGATCTCGGGCGAGCGGTCGATCAGCGATGTGAGCTGCTCGACCGGGTCGGCGGGTCCCTTGCAG
>CALYSG010000141.1 GCA_945485605.1 uncultured Clostridia bacterium | reverse complement strand
GTATAGATCACATTTATTGATTTTTATAACAGTCGGATGTGTATTATATGTTAATTTTAGCAGTCGATATATATGAGTGCTAAAAAACAATAAATACAATTCGAATGATTTCCGAAAATTTACTTGAATTTGAGCAAATATAGTCTACTAAGTGCTAAAACCGGAGGACTGCCTTGCGGCAGTCCTCCGGTATGAAGGTGGGATTTGAAGCTATTTTTTTTCGGATTTCTGACCATGACAGGAATCTGCCATAGCACAATGTGCGCAATTGCAACCGCAGGAGGACTTTCCTTTTTTCTTATCCTTTACGATCGAAACGATTATTGCCGCTATGATCGCCGCAAGGACGGCGCAGATTACGATAGTCCATATGTTACTTACGATCCATGCAAGCATGACAGTCTCCTTTCATTTATTAAGCGGTACTTGTTTACCTTCATTGATCTCCCGCGTCAGCTTCGTCGGTCTCTTGCCGGGGCGTACGAGCATATAGATCATGAACCCGAGCAAAAGGAACGATGCAATAAGGCATACCGTATTCATAGCGATGTTCCCGTTAAGATAATTGCCCGAGAACAGAGTTCCGAAAGAGTTTATCATAAGAGCTATTGCGTAAGCAAAGCCGCACTGATAGCCTATGGCGAACCATGTCCACTTTGCGCTGTTCATTTCACGTCTGATAGCGCTTATCGCCGCTACGCAGGGAGCACAGAGGAGGTTGAATATCAGGAACGAGAACCCGCTGATTCCGGTGAAGGCTGTACCGATATTATGATATACCGTCCCGGCACCGCTGTAAAGAACTCCGAGGGTGCTTACTATGTTCTCTTTGGCGATAATACCCGTGAGCGATGCGACCACCGCCTGCCAGTTGCCCCAACCGAGAGGAGCGAACACCCACGCGATAGCTCCGCCTATGAAGGCGAGTATCGAGTGTCCGATCTCATCCGCGGCGAGCATACGGAAGCTTCCGTCAATCACACCGAAGTTTGAGGCGAACCATACGATGACAGTCGAGAGAAGAACAACCGTGATCGATTTTTTAATAAACGACCAGCCGCGCTCCCACATTGCGCGCAGAACATTTGCGGGGGTAGGCATATGATAGGCGGGAAGCTCCATAACGAAGGGGGCGGGCTCGCTTGCGAACATCTTGGTCTTCTTCAGCATTATACCCGAAACAATTATAGCAGTTATGCCTATGAAGTATGCCGAGGTGGCTATCCACGCCGAGCCTCCGAAGAGCGCGCCGGCGATCATTCCTATGAAGGGCATCTTAGCGCTGCAGGGAATAAAGGTCGTAGTGATCACAGTCATTCGGCGGTCGCTCACGTTTTCGATTGTACGCGATGCCATGATACCCGGAACGCCGCAGCCCGAACCTATAAGGATAGGAATGAATGATTTACCCGAAAGTCCGAACTTACGGAAGATACGGTCAAGGACAAATGCGATACGAGACATATATCCGCACGCCTCAAGGAAGGCGAGCATGAGGAAGAGTACGAACATCTGAGGTGCGAATCCAAGGACCGCGCCGACACCTCTCACTATGCCGTCAATGATAAGTCCGTAGAGCCACTCGGGAGCATTTGCCGCTTCAAGTCCCTTTCCGATTAGCGACGGGACGCCTATGACCCATACGCCGAAGTCTGCCTGATCGGGCTCGGCAAATTCCGTGTTGCTTTGCTCAAAATATTCTGCCGCTTCAAGGAAGGTCATACCGACCGTCCTGTCCTTATCGGCATCCCTCGGGATATGAGAATAGTAAGCCGTGACGTCTCCGCGCTCAAGAGTCTCGTCGTTGACCGTTATGTTTACCGTTTTCGATGGATTGCTGCCCTCGGGAGCGTAAGCCTTGATTGCGGCGAGAAGGGCTGTCGAGTCCAGCACCCCTTCTTCATTTGTGTACCGATCGACATCAATGAAAGCACTTACGGCGTTCATGGCATCGGTGTATTCTTCGGTGGCTTTTCCGTATTCGTCCGAGCCGATGCCGAAAAGGTACCAGCCTTCACCGAACAAGCCGTTGTTTGCCCAGTCGGACGCCGCAGTTCCCACCGTTACCATAGAGATATAGTAGACGAGGAACATAATGAGCACGAAGATCGGGATCCCGAGCCAGCGGCTCGTGACTACATGGTCTATCCTGTCTGATGCCGATGGCTTTCCGGAATTTTTTCTTTTATAGCACTTCTGTATGACAGAGGTTATGTAGTTATATCTTTCGTTAGTGATGATCGATTCGGCGTCGTCGTCCATCTCGGATTCGGCTGCCTTTATATCTTCCTCGATGTGGTCGAGAGTTTCTTTATTCAGATTCAGCTGAGCCATGACCTTTTCGTCACGCTCAAAGATCTTTATGGCATACCATCTCTGCTGTTCGTCGGGAAGTGTGTGTACTGCCGCTTCCTCAATGTGAGCGATCGCATGCTCGACGCAGCCGGAGAAGCTGTGCATCGGGACGGTCTTTGTGTTCTTGGCTGCCTTTATCGCCTCTTCGGCTGCCTCCATGATGCCCGTTCCCTTGAGAGCGGATATCTCGACGACCTTGCAGCCGAGCCGTTTCCCGAGCTCGTCGATGCTTATAATGTCACCGCGCTTTTTCACTATATCCATCATGTTGATCGCGATAACGACCGGGATGCCAAGCTCGGTGAGCTGTGTGGTTAAGTAAAGGTTACGCTCAAGGTTCGTTCCGTCGACCATATCGAGTATCGCATCGGGACGTTCACCTATGAGGTAATTTCTCGCAACGACTTCCTCAAGGGTGTAAGGAGAGAGAGAATAAATACCGGGAAGGTCGGTGATTATAACATCGTTGTGCTTTTTGAGCTTGCCTTCCTTCTTTTCTACCGTTACGCCGGGCCAGTTTCCGACGAACTGGTTGGAGCCTGTAAGAGCGTTAAAAAGCGTGGTCTTGCCGCAGTTGGGGTTGCCGGCAAGAGCAATTCTGATGGTATCATTATCCATAACGAATATCCTTTCTTTGATCGGCGTTTGTCCGACCGAATTGCTTCGTTTTCCGTTTAAAAATATCCGGGTGCTTGTTTATTCTATCTCTATCATTTCCGCGTCGGATTTTCTGAGCGACAGCTCATAGCCGCGGACGGTAAGCTCGAACGGATCGCCGAGAGGGGCGACCTTGCGAACAAAGACCTCTGTGCCTTTCGTGATGCCCATATCCATGATGCGGCGTTTGATTGCGCCTTCACCGTGGAGCTTCACGACTTTGGCGGTCTGACCGACCTTAAGCTCCTTGAGAGTTTTCATATGTGTAAGCTCCTTTCAAAAAACATTACTGAGTAATGCTCAGGGAAGATTTTTCGGCACGGTTAGCCTCCGCTAACCGCTTATAAGTATATTGCCGAGGGGACAAAATGTCAAGGTCTTTCAAGCAATTTTTTTATTTTCGTGAGATTTGCACGAAGTAAAAGATGAACGTCTTGATCAGATTGAGTAAAAATTGCTCTTTTGCGGAGCATATCGAGGCATCGGATGTATCGGATTTAGTACCATTAAAATCTCGGTAAGACCGAATCGCAATGTTAAGCTCAAAAGCGTCGATAAAGGTATACGGCAAAGCAGTTGCCCATGCGCAATGGGGAGATTCACCTTTAACAACCTCAGATCAGAAATGAAGGAACAATATCCGGAGGCTACAACTCTAAATAGCAGGCTTCGGAAGCCTTACGTCGATCAAAGTAACGGTTGAATGCAGAATTAAAACTCAAATAATATAAATAAATCCGTTAGAAAAAAATATTTGAATAAAGTCGAAAAATGCTGTCACAACTCTCGACT
>CALYSG010000140.1 GCA_945485605.1 uncultured Clostridia bacterium | reverse complement strand
AGTCCCGGCAGACATTACTGCCGGGACTGAAACTGTTTTACGAATGCTCCCGATTCACCCGGCATTTTTTATGAAATCAGAATTTCTTCTTTATAACGACGAATGCTGCGCTTCCGACGAGGAGAGCTGCGAGAGTCGCGACAGCGGTGAAACCGCCGCAACCTGCGCATCCGGCATCATTCGATCCGGTATTTGTCGAAGGCGTATTGGGCTTTGTGTCGTTGGCGGAGGGAGTCGTTACCTTACCCGAATCGGAAGGTGTGTTTGTCGTCGTATTCGAGCCCTCGGTAGTGTTATCAGACCCGTCGTCAGTTTCTTCGGCAGCCTTTACCTTTGCATCGAGAACTTTAAGCTCTTCTTCGATCATAGCGCTGACATCGTTCGAGATCCTGCCGATCTTATAAGCTACCTCAAGGTTTGTGATCGTGGGAAGCTCGCCGGGAGTAGTAGTCCATACCTCACCCGAAGCGGGCATTTGATAATTCGCAGCAACGAAAGCAGTCATATATTCGAGGAGCGACTTGCCTTCGGTGAACTTTTCCATAGCGGTGAGCTCTTCGGGGTAATAGTTGGCGTTTTCAAGAGAACTCTTTATTGTATCTTCGAGAGTTTTCTCGGCGGAGACTCTGAGGTTCATGTTCTTGAGAGCCTCGTCACCCTTCATCTGGTTCTCTGTGAGAGCCTTGAACTGTGTCAGATCGGTTTCACTTGTATCATCGGTACCGATGAAGTGGTCGGAGAGTGCATAGCAGTCAACAAATTTGACGGCATATCTTACCTGACCTGCGATATCTCCGAAGTGATTCTTATCCTCGATCGTGGTTTCGGTGGCATCCTTTGTAGCTGTCCAGACTATCTTCGCGGTTGTGAAACAATTTTCAACCGAACCGCCGGGGACGTGACTTGCTCTGCCGACGATTCCGCCGGCAAATGCCGGATAGCTTTCGGCAACCGCGGCGGTGTAGCCCTTGATCGTACCGGTAGAATAGCAGTACCTTACAAATGTGGGGCTGTTTATTGCGCCCTGGCAACCGATGATACCGCCTATGAGGTGAGTCTTCTTCGATTCCGGATCGGGGTCATCGTGATTTATCGTTATGTTGGTGTTACTTGTGCAGTAGGAGACAGTGCATCCGCCCGCAACGCCTACGATTCCGCCCGCGAAAACGTCCTTCTTGGTGTGATAGTTCTTGACTTCTATGTTGGAATCGGAAACGCAGCCGAAGATCTCAGCCTCATTAATGGTTGACTCGGTTCTGCCGACTACGGCACCTACGCCGAAGCCGTCGATATAGTCTATCTTAGTGTAGCAGTTGAGAACCTTTACACCGTTGATGCCGTATGCGAGGATACCGCCGGAGTATGTACCGGTGCACTTTGTTCCGATAACTCTGACATTCTTTATGACGGCACCGTCGGCACCGCCGAAGAGTCCTGCACTTGCGCTGCCGGAGCCCTCTATCGGGAGTTCAACATTAAAGCCGGAGATCGTGTGATTGTCGCCGTCGAAAACTCCCTTGAAGGGATTTTCTGTCTTTGATGTTCCGATAGG
Organism: uncultured Clostridia bacterium; assembly: GCA_945485605.1. Lineage (GTDB taxonomy): Bacteria > Bacillota > Clostridia > Oscillospirales > CAG-272 > RGIG3994. Next base: position 2,281 of record CALYSG010000140.1, on the reverse strand, counting down.
AGTCCAGAGGTTGTTCTGGAGATTGACATCGGTTGTGAGCTTGTAATGCACAGGGGTGGATTCATCTGCTGCCTTTATTTCCGTATGAGAGGCAGAGAGGTATGCGAGCTCGGCGGCGCTGCCGATGAGATAGGGCTCGGCTTCGGTTCCTTTACCGCCCGAAAATGCGGCGGCTACGCTTGTTCCGTCCCACGAGTCGGCGGATGCGGGTAAAACGAGAAGTGTCGCGGCAGAGGTCGCAACGAACAGAACTGCGAGGATCAGTGATATAATTTTCTTTTTCATTATCTTCAACCTCCAAGTTTGGTATTGATTTCGGCAATGCCGGCTTCTATCAGAGCCTTGTTACTGTTTAAGTCTGATTTCCATGTGTTCTTCCCGGAGATAATTACCTTTCTGAACTTGTTCGAGGTGTACCATTCATTGATGTTGAAGAGTCTTCCGATTTCGAATACGACGCTCGATCTGATGATATCAAACATTTCTCTCGCAGCGGGGTCGGTGGTATATCTCGCTTTCATTACGATCTCAAAGAGCGGAGGAATTACCGTTCTGTGAGATTCGGAGGCAAGGCACTCAAGGGTAGCGGCAGCGTTATTCTGCCTGGTCTCGGGAATGTAGCTCGGGATGCAGTATGTGGTGAAGGGATGTCCTACGTTTGTATAGTAGGGCTGCTTTTCGTTGAGCTTCGGGTTGGGAACTACGCCGTAATCGAAGTCGATGTTCTTCGATGAGGTGGAATTGTCCTTACCGTATATAATAAACACACGGTCGGTGGTGAAGAGAGCCTGCTTATTGAAGAAGAGATCGCGCATCTTTGTTGAGTTTCCGGACTTTACATCCGGGGAGGCAAGGAATGCAATGAGACGGTCGCAGAGATCGGGGATTCTGCTGTCGCTGAATTCTTTGCTGAGGCTGAGAACGCCATCCTCGTTTTTGACCGCGAAAAGCCCCGCCGACGTCTGGTATGCTTCGATATTTACATCGTAATACACGCAACCGTAGAGCTCGGTCTCACCGGACTGATATTTGCCTTCGCAGATCTCAAAGAATTTGTCGAAGGTCCATTTGTTTTCCTTTGCGAGCTTCATGGGATCTTCTACATCCGTATAACCTTCAAGAAGATCCTTGTTGTAGAAGGTGGCTTCCATCATCCAAAGAAGGTTAGTGGAGATATCGCCGGAGCAGAAGTAGAGGTTGTCGCCGATGGTCGTCTCACGCACGAGGGAGGCGGGCCACCAGGGCTTGCTGAAATTGAGGTATTCGAGTTGGTTGAGGTTTGCGGCGAGACCGTTAAGGGCGAGTGTCGGCGCCGTGCGGCTGTATCCTGCCACGATGTCGTATTCCTTGAGTCCGTCTCTGTCGACAGACACCTTGTCAATGAATGCGCCCATGTTTCCAGAGTCTCCGGGAGTCTCGATGAAATCAAAATCGACTCCGAGTCTTGACGAGAGAGCTTCCTCACGCTTGATAAGCGCGTCATTGATCGTGTCGCCGTTTGAGGTCGGCTCTTTCGGGAAGAATTCCATGTTGGTGTGTTCTTCCCAGTAGAGCATCTTCAGGGTCTGGTTGATCTTGAGATCGGACGGAAGGTCGTCCATTTCGTCATTGTCATCGGTGACGCTGTCGACCGGTTTTGCCGTGGTGGTCTCAACATTGCCGGATCCCGTATCCTTGTTGCCGTCTTCAGGTGTTGTAGTACATGCTGCAAACACCGAAACGAGCATAACAAGGCAGAGAATGATTGCGGCTATGCGAAGTTTCATTATTTTACCTCCGAAAAATTTAGATTCGATTAATTATATCAAAGTACAGACTTAAAGTCAATAGGCAGCAGAAATTTTGTGTATTATTACAACAAAAAGTATTTCTGTGCTTGACAATCCGCCGCTTATGTAGTAAACTTTTCCGAAAGAGAACAAGGAGGTAAATATGTTTATTGACGAAATAATTGAGGGATTCAAAAAAAGGAATATACGCCTTTACTCGATCACGGAGATAAAGGGCGGAAAAGCCGACGTGCGGTACATCACGCCCTCCTCGGCGTGCCACAACAGCTATTCGATAGCGAAGGCGTTCACCGTCACAGCTCTCGGAATGCTGTTTGACGAGGGCAAGCTATCGCCCGACGAGAAGGTCTTCGATATACTTCGCGATTCTTTTCCCGAGGATCACGACAAAAAGTGGGAGAAGGTGACACTTCACGACGTCATGCTCCACAAAATGGGACTTGAGAAGGGTTTCCTTGATATAGATGTCGAGGATATAAGGACCTACGGTA
>CALYSG010000139.1 GCA_945485605.1 uncultured Clostridia bacterium | reverse complement strand
GGATACACGGGCACCACATATTGCGCTGAGTGCCGTATTCTTATTAACAAGGGTGAAGTTATACCGAAAGGCGGCGTGACCGTCAGCTGGGTTGTCGAAGGCAAAACAGTAAAAACAGAAACCTGCAAGAAGGGCGAAAAGCCCAAGTATACAGGTGAGGTTCCCGCAAAGGCGGAAACTTCGCGCTATACTTATGAATTCGACGGCTGGGATCCGGAGATATCCGAGGCAACCGAAGATGTGACATATACTGCAAAGTTTAAAGCCATAGGCAAGAACGGACTTTGCATTGAGGGCAATGATACCTATTGGATAAAGGACGGCGTGAATGTGACGTTCCCCGGACTTATCAGAATAAACGTCGGTACTGATGCCGCGCCGCACTATCACTACTATTATTTCGGCGAGGACAGCAAGGCTGTAAAGGACGGCATGTATAAGGTCGAAAAGAACAACGGTCTTCCGCTTCCCTGCTATAACTACAAGTTTGATGCCAACGGAATTATCGAGCATGATGAGGACACCTCAAAGAAAGGCATCTGCGACGGAGACGGTTCAAAGTTCTATTATATCGACGGCGTCAAGGTCGGCGAGGGACTCATAATGGTTGACGGAAGCTACTATTATGCAAGAACATCGACTGCAGAAATAGTCAGAAACCGCAGCTATTGGGTAACAAAGACTAACGGGCTTCCCATAAAAGAGGGAACCTATAAGTTTGATGCCGACGGCAGAATGATTATAAACGGCTTTGTCGATTACGAAGGATTTACCTATTATTATGATAACGGAAAGCTCGCCAAGGGCTTCACGAAGATAGGCGATGACTACTATATCTTCAATGCCACAAGCGGAATGATGTATAAAGATGCCAATATGTGGGTCGGAGATAATCCGTACGGAATTGAAGGCGGAATGTACTACTTCGACGAAAACGGCCAAATGGTTCTTCCGGATATTGAAAACGGCGAGAAGAAAATAGTTGAAAAAGACGGTAATCTCTATCTTATGATAGATAAGTCGTTCGCTCCAGAGGGTCTCTATGAGGTTGGCGGAGAATACTACTACGCACAAACAAACGGGCTGCTCGCCGTTGACAAGGCTATTTATGCAACGACCGAGCTTCTCGACGGAACCGGTTGGTACAGATTTGACGGCGAAGGTAAGCTTATAAAGAACGGCTTTGCCGACTGCGGCGGATTCACCTTCTATTTTACCGACGGCAAACGTGCCAAGGGCTTCACAAAGATAGGCGAGGACTATTATATCTTCAATGCCGCAAACGGAAGAATGTATAAGGATGCCAATATGTGGGTCGGAGATAATCAGTACGGCATTGAAGGCGGAATGTACTACTTCGATAATGATGGCAAGATGTTGAATGCCTAAAGTGTGAATTTGACTTTACAAATAAATACTCCTCCGCATTTGCGGACTTGACTTACAGGTGCGAATGCGAGAGGAGCGTTTGAAAAAATACTGTTCATAAAACGAGAAAGGAATGATAAAATGCAAAAATCAAGGACAGCAAAAGTTATATCGCTAATTTTAGCGATAATCATGCTCGTCGGCATTTTTCCGGCGTCTGTTCTGGCAGATACCGGAGACAAAGTCAACAGTTATGACGAATTCATAACCGACCTGACCTGTCTTGAGGAATATGCCAACGAGTATGTCGGCGAGCATCCCAATGAGGATACTGCGGCACTTGTAATCAACTATGTTCGCAGTGGAGTGGAAAAATATACCTCAGGCACATGGACTACGTTCTGTGGCCCGGAAAACACTGCGTTCGTTAACTTCGTTGCACAGCAGGATGAAGCCAACGGCACATTTGCCGCAAAGCTTCGCAGCCTTGATAAGTTCACCCTGCCGAACGGTGACGAGGTTGAATTTGCGCATATGTTCGGCGCAATGGATATGGCATATCATACCGGAAACCAAAAAACCGCAGATCTCGGCAGCTGGGCGGGCGATATATGCGACCTTGTTCAGCTCACCACCAATGCGGAAATAAGCGGTACGGTTGAAGAGATGGCCGAGGAAATACGTACGAAAAACGATAGATATTTCCTTTATGATCATCCCGATCCGGAGGTTCATTCTTTCGGTATTCTCGATATGTACGGAGATCTTGATGCTTTCTATATTCTCAGAAAGCTTAGCTTAAACGGCTCGATAAGTTCTGTGATGAAAAACTATTTCACGAAGAACCTCAATGACGGACTTCGCGCCAAATTCTTCCTCGAAAACAGATTTGACGGCGCGTCTCAGAAAAATGATATAAGAAATGCCGTTTATGAGACATATTGCTCCAATGAGGGTATAAAGACCCTTGAGGGAACTTATCTGCCCAACGGTGTTGATCCCGATGTACGTAAGGCATGCTGCTATGCTTTTGCAGACTATCTCTATGAGACTGCAAAAGACCTGATCAGCAATCCCTATTATAAAGTTTTCTCGAGCGAGAAATCCGTTCTTGCGCCCGGTGTTACGCAGGAGATAAAGCGCGCAACCTCCAAGGACGATAAGCAGCTTGTGTATTATATTGCGACAGCCGATGTTTCAAGAAGCGATGTCAATATCTATGCAAACTACAATAATAACGATGCGTCGGAGTGGAAGATGGCTCGCGTTACCGATCAGGTAAAAGCAGCACAGGAAAAGCATTCAGATCCGACTGATACCAAAAATTATATTGAAAATTACAATGCGGTTGCGAGTGTTAACGCCGATTTCTACAATATGAGCAACGGATGCCCGGCCGGAGCGCTTGTTATGGAGGGCAAAGAATATAACGGTGTCGGCGGCGAAAACTTCTTCGCAATTCTCAAAGACGGCACGCCGATTATCGGCGGCAGCGCCGAATGGAACGCTAACAGAGAGAATATACAAGAGGCGGTCGGCGCTTCCATGTGGCTTGTAAAGGATGGAAAGATAGTTGCGTCCTCCGGCGATAACTATTATACGAGCCGTGCCTCGCGCACCTGTGTCGGTATCACATATGACGGTCAGGTTGTGCTCATGGTGCTTGACGGACGTCAGGAGCCGTTCTCGGCAGGCGGCAGCGCAATCGAAATTGCGCAGATAATGTATGATGCGGGCTGTGTCGCGGCGGTCAACCTTGACGGCGGCGGATCGACCACCTTTGCGGCAAAAGCAGAAGGCGAGGACAGCGTGTCTGTTGTCAACAAACCTTCTGACGGATATGAGAGATCGGTCAGCTCGTCGCTGCTGGTAGTCTCGACTGCCAAGCCGTCAAATGTGTTTGATCACGCAGTGATTTCGGCGGATTACAATTATCTTACCATCGGCACGGAGCTTGATATTGATGTGAAGGGCGTCACCGCCACCGGAGGCGCGATTTCGATTCCCGAAGGAGCAGTTCTCAAGGTTTCGGACGAAGACGTCGGTACACTGTCTTCCGACGGCGTATTCACAGCAAAAGCTCTTGGCGATACCAAGGTTCAGCTTGTTGCTCAGGACGGAACTGTCCTTGGCTCAAAAACACTCAGCGTTGTTGAGCCGACGGATCTTAAATTTACAAAAGAGAGCATAAATGCGATTTTCGGAAAGGCCGATGAGCTGCCGATCGAGGCTTCATATAACGGAAACACTGTAAAAATAAATCCGAATGATATCCAGTTTGGATTTGTTAAGATAACGCTTGAGTCTATCGGCGAAGTCGAAGGCGAAAGCATCAACACAACAAAGACAGAACTTGTTTTTGAGTATCCCGAGGCAGGAAGCATCAACGGCTTTGAGTTCACAGCCAATGACGAGGGCAATCTGCGCACGCTTACCGTTTTCGCGGTGCTGAACAATAAGATCGAAGAGCTTGGGAATGCAAGCTATGATGAATATGTAAGAGTATATAACGAGGCGATAGAAAAGGGATACAGCGAGAAAGAGGCCGATATTCAGGCG
>CALYSG010000138.1 GCA_945485605.1 uncultured Clostridia bacterium | reverse complement strand
TGATGCCGATTATTCACAAATAGAGCTTCGTATACTCGCACATATTTCCGGCGACAGAAATATGATAGAAGCGTTCCGCACGGGTGCCGATATACACACCTCGACGGCGGCTACGGTGTTCGGTGTCGCCCCCGAAAATGTAACCTCCGAAATGCGAAAAAGAGCAAAAGCCGTAAACTTCGGTATTCTTTACGGGATGGGAGATTTCAGGCTTTCAAATGACCTTCATATTCCGATGAAACAGGCGAAAGAATATATTGAGAACTACCTTGCGAGCTATCCGGACATCGCCGCTTACCTTGAAAGAGTAAAAGCCGAGGCACGTGAAAAAGGATACGTAACTACAATTATGGGCAGGCGCAGATATATCCCCGAGCTGTCCGGGAAGAACAAGAATCTTCAAAGCTTCGGCGAGCGTGTCGCCATGAACAGCCCCATACAGGGAAGTGCCGCAGATATCATAAAGATCGCAATGATAAATGTAGCAAATAAGCTCAGGGGACTTGATGCCCACCTAATACTTCAGGTACACGACGAGCTTCTTATCGAGGCTCATCGCGACTGCGTGGACGAGGCGGAAGCTATACTAAAATACGAAATGGAGAATGCCGTGAAGCTCGACGTTCCGCTGAATGTTGATATAGGTCACGGTGAAAACTGGTATGTCATCTGACAAAAAAGGCGGTATAGCAAAGAGAGGCTCCGGCGTGCTTTTGCCTGTATCGGCTCTTCCGGGTAAATACTCATGCGGCACGTTCGGGAAGGAAGCCTTTGACTTCATAGACTTTCTCTCCGACTGCGGTTTTTCATACTGGCAGGTTTTGCCGTTCTGTATGACCGACGAATACAATTCCCCATATAAATCCTTTTCGGCGTTTGCGGGGAATCCTTATTTCATCGACCTTATTTGCCTTGCCGAAGAAGAGCTTCTTACCGAGGAAGAGCTTGCGGCGGCAGAACAGAAGACACCTTATGTCTGCGAATACGACCGTCTCGGCAAAGAAAGGCTAAACCTTCTTCGCCTTGCTTCATCGCGCGCCGATATGGCATTGAAGAAGAAAATTAACGACTTTGCAAAAGCCGATAAAAATCTTTCGGATGCCTGTAAGTTTCTCGCGCTCAAGGAGGCAAACGGAGGGCTTCCGTGGTATGAATGGGAGATTTTCGAATACCCTGAAGACGAGCTTTTCTTTTGGCAGTTCGTGCAGTACTTCTTTTTCACTCAATGGGCAAAGATAAGTGAGCACGCCGCATCTCGCGGTATAAAAATAATCGGTGATATTCCGATCTATGTCTCGTACGACAGCGCCGATGTTTACTTCGGCAGAGAACTTTTTCTGACCGACAGAGAGGGAAAGCCCTCTTCCGTCGCGGGAGTTCCGCCCGACTATTTTTCTGCCGACGGACAGCTCTGGGGAAACCCGATATACAACTGGAAAAAGATGAAAGCGAACGGCTACGAATGGTGGCGTGCAAGACTTACTCACGAGCTTAGTCTATTTGACGGCGTAAGAATAGATCATTTCCGTGGGCTCGAGTCCTACTGGTCAATTCCCGCCGATGCAAAAACCGCCAAAGACGGGCATTGGGAAAAGGGTCCCGGCAGGAGCTTTGTAAAAATGCTGTCCGAGGTGTCGGACGGTAAGCTGATAATAGCAGAGGATCTCGGAGTGATAACCGACGAGGTCGCCGCGCTCAGAGAATACGGAAACCTCCCCGGAATGAAAGTTCTCCAGTTTGCCTTCCTCGGAGATCCCGACAGCCCTCACCTGCCGCACAATTATGTAAGGAACTGCGTAGCTTACACGGGGACCCACGATAACAATACACTGCTCGGATGGCTTTGGGAGCTTGACCCCGACACGAGGAGCCGTATGCTTGAATATATGGGTTACTTCGGCAACTGGGAAGCATCTTTGCCAACGTTAATACGACGTATGCTCGCGTCATCGGCGGGAATAGTTATCTTTCCTCTTCAGGATCTGCTCGGGTACGGCTCCGATACGCGCCTGAACAGACCCGGATGCGCCGAAGGGAACTGGTCGTACAGGGTAACCTCCGATCAGCTTTCTCAGATAGATCGGAAAAAATATGCATATATGAACTGTCTTTACGCACGGTAATAAAAGGGAACTTGTATGAATTACAATGAGTATTTCAAAAATTTGAGAAAGCGATATGCGTCTTGCTCACAAGAGCCTAGCGGTGTGACACGAAAGACGTACATAAGGCTTATCGCAAAGTGTATGTCGGAATACAATAAGGTAAACGATCTTCGTGCCTCGACACCACACTCGGTATTTTCGGGGCTTCACGCCTACTCGCGCGTCGTTACCTCGATGGCGGCGATACTTAACTACGGCAAAACGGAAGATATTTCCGATATTGATCCTGCTCTTTTCGGTGACGGCGACGGTTTTCGAGAGCTTTATGTAAGCCTTGCCGACCGAGCTTTTTCATCGGTCGAAGAGTTTTTGGCGAAAGATAAAAAGGGCAGGGATCCGCTTAATTTCGCAATACGTGAGCTCGCGCTGTCGTATGAGCTTTCAGCCGATCTTGTCGATACTTCTTCGGGAGAACGATGGAAAAAAGTCCTCTCTGCCGTTGAAACGAACGAAAAATACTATACTCACGCATCAAGGACGACCAACCGAAACGCTTACATCGTCGGAGGTGAGGCTCTGCTTGCAAAGAGAGGGATAGCAGATCCTGCGGAATTCATAGACGCTTCACTCAAGCGTCAGTTCTCACACTTTAACCGATTGGGAATGTACCTTGACAATTACGACAAGACCCCGGATATGAATCCCGTGCTGTATGACCTTACTACAAGGGTACAGCTTCAGTTTGCTTCGGGATACGGCGGTAAGTACAGCGAAGAGCTCAATAGATTTCTTCGCCTCGGGGGCTTTGTTACACTCTTCACACAATCGGCATCCGGCGAAATGGCTTACGGCGGAAGGTCAAATCAGTATATTTTCAATGAATCGTTGATTGCCGCAAACTGTGAATTTGAAGCAAGGCACTATAAGGAAAAGGGAGACTTTTTCCTCGCAGGTGTCTATCGGCGTGCGGCGCATCTTGCCGTTATGACCTCCTTGCGCTGGCTCAAAGTCGGAAAGCACATAAAGAATTATGCTTCCGATCCTTCGGTCGGAACGGAGAAGTACGGAAATTACGATAAATATATGGCAACTATGTCGTCATTCCTTGCCATAGCCTATTATTTTGCCGATGACAGCATAGAAGAGAAGGTCTGTCCCGCCGAAGCCGGCGGATACATTTTTTCGGAAAACGAAAACTTCCATATAACAGTTGCAAATGCCTGCGGCGTTTCGGTCGAGATCGCTCATCACGCGGACCCCGCTTACGACTCTCCCGGGCTCGGAAGGATCCACTTTGCCGGATCCCCGACCGGAGTGCTTCTTTCGTCTCCGTCAGCTCCCGAACCGAATTACAGGTTATTCAGCTCTGCTCCGAAAGGAGCCGGCTCGGCCGATGTGGTATTTGAGGGAGGAAGCGGAATATTTGACCTGCACGAGCCGGAATATGCCGTTTCGGTCATTGAAAGCACACCTGAGCGCGTCGTTTTCAGTGTAAAATATGCAGCTGACGGAGGGATCACAGAGACCTATACGCTTGATAAAGGCGGATTGAAAATATGCGCTTTGTCGGATTGTCACAAAAATATCGGTTTTTCTTTTCCCGTGCTTGAATCTTGCGGAGATATTAAGTGCGCGCCGAAAGTATACACCTCGCTTGACGGAAACAATCTCAGAATATATTCGGGCAGTTTCCTTTATAAGGTACATTCCGACAGACGTTTTGAGAAAACCGACAGGTCTGTTTCAAACCGAAACGGTATCTACCGCATATTCGAGATCATACCGGCTACCGACTCGCTCTCCGTTTCAATTTGTGCATCAAGAGTTACCCTTGAAACAGAGAGGCTTATACTAAGACCGTGG
>CALYSG010000137.1 GCA_945485605.1 uncultured Clostridia bacterium | reverse complement strand
GATCTCGGCAAAGATATAAGTATTCTTTGTGCCGACAAGGGATATGACTGCGTGGTAGAAAAGGATCTTGCGGGAAATGACAGGCGCGCGTATGTAAGGGCTTCAGATAGCAATAATTAGACTTTTTGCGTATAATGATAAAAATACTTCTGTTGGGGGACGAATAAAATGAGGATTGCAGTGCTTGCGGGCGGACTTTCGCCCGAACGTGATGTCTCGCTTGCGTCGGGTGCGCTTATCGCCCGGGCACTTATCGATGGGGGATACGATGTTGCCCTTGCCGATGTATATATGGGGATAAAAGGAAAGATCGGGGACTTCGGGAAACTTTTTACGCGCGAGAAGCCGGAGCTTTACATAATCGGCAGCTGTGAACCGGACCTTGAGGCTTTGATAGCCTCAAACGGAGGCAGACGTGCACCTGTCGGTGAAAATATAATTGAGCTTTGCCGCGCCGCCGATGTGGTGTTTCTCGCGCTTCACGGCGGAATGGGAGAGAACGGTCAGCTCCAGGCGACGCTTGACAGCTTTGACGTATGCTACACGGGTTCGGGATATGCAGCATGCTTTATGGCTATGGATAAGGCCGTGACTCGGCGTGTTCTGACCGCTGACGGCGTTCCCATGGCGGATGGCTTCTCTGCGAAAGCGTCGGAGCTACGTGTCGATGAGGTCATATCGCGTGTCGGGCTTCCCTGCGTCGTGAAGCCGAACTCATGCGGCTCGAGCGTCGGGGTATCGATCGTCGATACCGAGGAAGAGCTCGTGGCGGCGATAAACGCGGCGGCGGCATTTGACGATATCGCCGTTATAGAAAAAAAGATAGTCGGGCGTGAGTTTTCTGTCGGAATACTTGAAGGAAGCACTCTTCCCGCGATCGAAATAATCCCCGTCAGCGGATTCTATGACTATAAAAACAAATATCAGGGCGGTTGCACCCGCGAGATATGCCCCGCAGATCTGACAGCCGCCGAGGCTGCAGAGGCATCGGCGGTCGCCCTTGCCGCATACAAATCGCTCAGGTTAGAGGGTTACGCGCGGGTCGATGTGATGCAGGACAGGGAGACCGGGCACTTTTACTGCCTTGAGGCAAACGCACTTCCCGGAATGACCCCGACGAGCCTGCTGCCTCAGGAAGCTGCGGCTGTCGGAATAGGTTATATTGAGCTTTGCTGCCGGATCGTAAACGCCGCAATATCAAAAAAGGGAAAAAAGAAAGGATAAAACTCCCTCTCTAAAAGAAAAAATCGTTAAATGCTCTTGAAAAAAGAAAAGTTATGGTTTATAATGTAACAAAGGAAGGTCAAAAAGGAGGATTATCCATGCCTGCCATAAACAAAAACGGTCAGACCCAAAAATTTCCGACACAGCACGACGGCAATGAGCAGATGAAGGAAATACTTCAGAGCATCTACGCCGCGCTTAAGGAGAAGGGATACAATCCCGTCAACCAGATAGTCGGTTATCTGTTGACCGAGGATCCGACCTACATTACAAATTATAAGAACGCAAGAGCGCTTGTCCGTCACATTGACCGTGACGAGCTGCTCAACGAGCTCGTCAGAAACTATCTTGACGTCTGATGACCGAATTCATAGATCTGCACACGGGGAGTGCGCTTGTGCGGCGACCTCCTTTTGTGCTCTGTCTCGGTAATTTCGACGGAGTCCACTGCGGTCACGCGGCGCTCGTACGAAGGACTCTTGAGGAGAAAATGAGACTGTCGGAGAAATATCCTTCGATACTCGGCGGAGCGTGGTGCTTTCGGCAACCGCCCGCCGATTTCTTATCGGGTGTTCCTTCTTTACGGATAACCTCGACAGAAGAAAAGCTGAGAATTTTCTCCGAAGCAGGGCTTGACGCCGTAATACTTGCCGATTTTCCCGAATGTCGTGATATGCCGCCGAGAGATTTCGTTACTCATATGCTCGGTGAAATATGCAACTGTAAAGAGGCAGTCTGCGGCTTCAATTTTCGATTCGGAAAAGACGGTAATGGCACTCCCGAGCTTCTTTCGGCATTGCCGGAGGGCTATTCGGAGCTTGAACCCGTAAAGATCAACGGAGTGACCGTCAGCTCGAGCACTGTAAGAAGGCTGATACTTTCGGGCGATGTTGAATCGGCGGCAGAGATGCTCGGAAGGCCGTTCTCGGTCTTTTTGCCCGTAGTTCACGGGAAAAGACTCGGAAGGACTCTCGGGCTGCCAACCGTGAATCAACATTTCGGAGAACACGATCTTATACCCGCACACGGAGTGTATGCCGCGCTTGCCGAAACAGACGACGGAAAGAGATATCGCGCGGTCGTGAATGTCGGCACGAATCCGACCGTCAAGGATGACAACAACGTCGTCTGCGAATCGCACTTGCTCGGCTTTTCGGGCGAGATATACGGCGAACGGGTGAGGGTGAGCTTTCTTTCGCACCTTCGCGGAGAGAAAAAGTTCGGCGGCACAGAAGAGCTTGCCGCCGCTATCAGAAACGATATAGAAAATGCGGAGAAATACTTCGCGGAGCATAATATCCGCTGAGTCGGACAAAACGGAGCCGGAATGAAAAACGCGGTCGGAAATGGAAAGGGAAATCTTCCGCGCAGAGTTTCTGCGCTCTTTTTTGCTTGCCTTTTTTGTCTCTTTTCGGTTATCTTTCCTGCCGGTGCCGAACCCGATACCTCGTGCTGTTTCGGATTTGCGCTTTTTGAGGTGGGATCGGGGACTCTCCTGCTTGACAAGAACTACGATATGCCGATAAGGCCCGGACCTTCCGTGAAGCTTATGACGGGGCTTATCGCCTGCGAGAGCTTCGGAGATGATCCGGATGGCGAAGTGACGGTGCCAAAGGAGGCGCTTTCAAACGTTTCCGGTAGGTCCGCGGGGCTTTCGGCGGGGCAGAAGGTCAAGAAAAAAGAGCTGATCACGCTTTTGCTCTCCGGAGGCTTCAATGATGCCGCGAATACCGTAGCAATACTCGTTTCGGGTGACATGGGTGCGTTTATTGACCTTATGAACGGGCGGGCTTTGAGGCTCGGGATGCAATCGACGACCTACAAGAATGCTACGGGCCTTGATGACGATATGATGTACACGACCTTGCGTGACACGGTGACGCTTGCCGAGGCTGCCGCGGAGAATGAGCTTTTCCTTGAATGCTCGGGTAAGGCTTCATTCACCTATACGCTTGCCGACGGGAATAAAAAGACCGCGAAGAACCCGAACATAATTCTATCGGACAGGACGGAGTACTTTTGCCGCAGTGCCCGCGGGCTGAACGCGGGCTATACCGACGGTGCCGGGTATTGTGCCGTAGTATTTGCCACACACGAGGGTGCTTCGTACATCTGTGCCGCGATGGGCGGAAATTCGGACGAGTACGGGCATTTTGCCGCGATACAGGATTCGCTCCAGTGGGCGTTTGACAACTACTTCAAGAGAAGCGTCATGCCCGAAAAGGAGAAGGTCGGTAGCATTAATGTGAGCCTTTCGGATACCGGAAACGAGGGCGGTCTTATGCTTTCGGAGGATCTTTCCGTGCTTGAGGCTTCGGGCGGAGAGTGGAAGAGCTATACCTTCAGCCGACGTGACCTTTCGGAAAGCCTTGAAGCTCCCGTGAAGGTCGGGGACAGGGTAGGTTATATGACTGCGTGGGACGGTGAAAGGCTTGTTGCCGTTGCTGATATCACGGTTGATTCCGATGTCGCGAGGAGCCCGATACTTTCGGCTATTGAGGGCGTGAAGGAATATCTTACCGGCAGAGCATTCCGCGCAACCTTTATAAGTGCAGTTCTGTTTACCGCCGCTCTGTTTGTCTTTCCGCGCATCGCTCTGGCAATAAGGCAGAGAAGGCGGAGATATGTCCGTCAAAGGGGCGGATTCAGGCTTAAATAACGTATAAGTTTTTTCCTCCGGTACATCCTAATTAAAAAGGATATCGGAGGATTTTTTTGTGAAAAAGGTTGCGATCATCGGCGGAGGTGTCGCCGGGCTTTCAGCGGGAATATACGGACAGGTGGAGGTGTACCGATGTGCCGTCATTGAGAAGAATCGTATTGCTGGCG
>CALYSG010000136.1 GCA_945485605.1 uncultured Clostridia bacterium | reverse complement strand
ATGTAAATTAAAACTAATTCGCTGACGTCGTATCCTCGGGGAAATAGAGGTTCTTGTAATCCTGCCATGCCTTAAGTCTCGCACCGGTGAAGGTGTAAGTACCGTAATATGACATTTTTACATTCGACAGCTTATCGGAAATCAGCACAGCGGTCTTATTGAATACGACCGGCATGACAGCCGCATCGTCAAGAAGCTGTTTTTCAGCCTGACGGAGGTATTCGGCGCTCTCGGCTTTGTCATCTGTTCCGAAAGCTTTCTCTATCAGCTCATTATATGCTTCGCTGTTATATCCGGTAATGTAGGTGGTTTCGACAGTGTTCTGCTTATCGACCGAGCGGTTACCCGTGAAGTCATAAGCGAAGGGCGCAAGCAACGCAAACGCCGTAGGAGCCTTCGGGACAAGGTCTATTGCCATGACCTCGAAGTTTCCGTTCTTGTAGTCCTCATCAAAGAGGTCGTCGACGATATCCTTCTGAGTCTCTCCGGTACCGTCGATCTCACCTTCCTGCTTTTCCTCAACGGTTACAGGCTTGACCGTGACGTTGAAGCCGAGTTCCTCGCTCCAAACCTTCGCGACGCTTTCGGCGATCGCCTTGTGAAGCTCGAAGCCCTCAAAGAATCCGACCGACTTGTCTACCTGCGGTTTCCTGTTTTCCGCATCTCCGCTCTCGTCATCATCCATAGCGCCGCCCGCGCGGACAGATATCGAGAAGGAATAATCGGAAGGATTGATCCCCGCGTCGGCAAGAAGCTTCTTTGCCGCTTCAAGATCGGCAGAGGAGGCAAGCAACGAGCCGGCATCCTTGCGGAAGAGCTTCTTTGTCACAGCGTCGGAATATATGCGGTCCGAGACGAGTCCGGTCGCCGGATCGGCGAATACCGCAAGATCGGCTATAGCCTGACGGTCTACGGCAAGCGAGAGTGCCTGACGCACTTCCTTTATGGCAAATAGCTTCACTCCGTCGGTCTCGCCCGCCTTTGTCGACTTCACTACCGCATTCTGGTTAAACAGATAGGTGTGAGTCGAAATACCGGATGTGACCTTTGCCTTCGAGGCGTATTCCGATCTGAGAGCCAGAGGGATCTCTCCGAGGAAGAGCACCTGTCCTTCATTGAAGAGATTCACCTGATTTTCGCCGCTCTCTTCGTAATCGATGATTATTCTGCGAGGCAGGACGTACTTATCATCGGCATCTTTTTCCCTGTTACGGAAATAGAAGCTGTTGCGCTCGAGCTGAAGTGTTTTTCTGCCGTTTATGTAGCTTGTTTTCGCGACCATGAAGGGACCGCTGCAAGCCATTGTTGCCTTTTTCTTTGCCCAGTCGATCTTGAGATCGCCCTCAACAAGGTTCGAGCGGAGCGGGAAGAGTGCGGGACTCGTGAGGTTCATCTTGAATTCCTCGACATCCGCATCGGTGATCTCGTCCTCGAAATAGATCGTGACGACCTTGTTATCGGCATAAACGCGAAGATCGCTGATCGAGCATTCTCCGCTCTTGACGTCTCTTGCGTTCTTTATCTTATATAGAAGTGCCGCGGCGTCATTGCTTTTCTGCGACTTCAGGACACGCTCAAAGGTGCAGAGAACATCATTCGCCGTTACCGCCGACTGACCGTCGCTCCAATAGGTATCCTTCAGAGTGATCTCCATCTTATATTCTTTTTTCGACGGATTGTTGTGCACGGTAAGGCTCTGTGCAAGATCCTCCGTCACCTTTCCGTTTTCGTCCACCTTGTAAAGTCCCGAGAATATCAGGCTTACTATCTTGAGCTGAGCGTCGTTCGTGAATGCGTTCAGGGGGTCAAGGTCGTAGACCTGATGGGAAATGTACATCTGCAGATAAGATTCGTTCGTTTCTCCGGCGCACGAGGCGAAGAGCGGAACGAGCATTATCAGACAGAGTGCTATGGCTGCTATACGTTTTTTCATGATATTGCGAACATCCTCCTTTAAGGACTTATATTTGGATACAGCATTGCACGATACTATAGAGGCATTATAGCATATTTTCTGCACGGAATCAATCTTTTCTTCAATTTCAAAAAAACTTTCGGTCATTTGCACAATCCGGCGGCATGATTATGTGCACTTTTGCCATACAAAATTCCGCGTTCCGGTTGCAAAAAGCCCATGCGCGTATTATACGCCTTATCGGGCATACTAAGACCGCATAAAAAATAAGGAAGTGAACCGTATATGACCGACAGATCATTAAGAACCGACCTTGCCGTCGAAAGCTTTCCCGGCGGGAAAGGGCTTCCGCGCGAGGCGGAGTATTCAGCCGAAAACACAGGCAGCTTCACGGTCGAACGCATGAAGCTGTCAAAAGAGTCCGGCAAGGCATTCGGCAAGCCCGCGGGAAACTATACGACGATCAGCTTCGGAAAGATCAGCGAGCTGAGCGATCGGGAGTTTTCTTCACTCGGCGGACTGATCTCCTCCGAACTTGCGGTATATACAAAACGCGCGACAGGAAAATCGCCCGGAAAAGAGCTCGGGGTCCTTGTCGCGGGGCTTGGAAATTCCGGCATGACGCCCGATGCGGTGGGCCCGGGAACTGTCGCACGTCTCAATGCAACAAGCCATCTGAAAAAAGCCGATCCGGAGCTTTTCGGTCGGCTCGGATGCTCGCGGCTCAGCGCCGTCGCGCCCGGAGTGCTCGGTCAGACGGGCATAGAGACAAGCGAGCTTGTGCGAGGAGCGGTCGAATCCGCGCATCCCGACGTTGTGATAGCCATAGACGCGCTTGCGGCGGGATCATGCGGTCGACTCTTTTCAACCGTCCAGCTTTCCGACAGCGGCATATTCCCCGGCTCGGGGATCGGAAACCGTCGTAGCGAGCTAAGCCTGTCCTCACTCGGAGTGCCGGTCATAGCCCTCGGGGTCCCGACCGTCGTCGATTCCTCGACTCTTGTGCTCGACGCGCTCGAAAGAGCGGGGTTTCACGATATTCCGGAAGACCTTACATCCGTCCTTGAGAGCGGAAAGAGCTATTTCGTTGCTCCTAAGGAATGTGATATGCTGATAAAAAGTCTCTGTCGGCTCTTTGCCTCGGCGATCAACCGCGAATTCGGTGTCGATCTCGGAAACAACCTGTAATTTTCGGCAAAAAATGCCTCAAATTTATGGACAAAACCGCTTTTTTATGATATAATAACAAAATAATAATCAAGCACGATAAGCGAGGACTTATGAATCTTTTCCGAATCACACCGCAAACAATAGGCTCAAACTGCTATATCATATCCGACGGCGGATATGCCTTAGTCATAGATCCGAGCGCACCCGCTTCAAAAGTTATGAATTACCTGACAAGTAACGAACTGACTCTGAAGGCGATCCTGCTGACTCACGGTCACTTTGACCATATGCTGGGGCTTGAGAAGCTCCGCACGCAAAACCCCTCGGCTCCGGTTATGATCCACGCCGACGACGCAGAGCTTATGCCCGACGGGCACAAGAACGCCTTCTTCGACTTCTTTTCGGCGGACAGAGATTTCGGAAATCCGGACAGGCTGTTGATAGAGGGTGACACAATACCCTTCGGCAATATGCGTATTCGCGTAATGCACACGCCGGGACATACGAAGGGCTCGGTCTGCTACAGCTGCGCAAAGCTCCTTTTTACCGGTGACACGATAATGTCAGACGGATTCGGTAGGCTCGACCTTTATTCGGGAAATCCGGCAAAGATGAACTATTCGTTAGGCAGGCTCCGCACGCTCGCCGCAAAGGCGGATCTCATGATCTGCCCGGGACACGGCAATACTGCAAGACTCTCTGACGCGCTTTTCAAGATATACAACAGGCAGTAAAACCTGATTTAAGCATAAAAACCGCCGCCGGCGGTAACGGAGGTCACATAAATGGACTACAATAAGCTCGCAGAGCTTCTTTTCCCCGAAGTAAACGAAACTCCCGCGGATATGGAGATAAAATATCCCCCCCGAGATCTTCCGGAAGGCGCAAAGGTAACGCGATTTGCCCCGAGTCCAACCGGATTCGGGCAGTTGATGTAATCGTCGTCGCCCTTATCGTAGCGGGAGGCC
>CALYSG010000135.1 GCA_945485605.1 uncultured Clostridia bacterium | reverse complement strand
GGCTCCGGAGCATTTTATCGTGACCTGTATGAGGGACTTGTCATTTTCTCTGTACATCTTGCTGCCGATAACGAGCGCCCAGTCGCCTTTCATGTCTGTGTTTATGAACTTCCTTGCTTCGGGCGAATCTATCATGGTGATAAGTATTTCGTTTGTATTGAAGGCATCGTTTCCTACCGGGAACCTGTGCATCAACATTTGTACTATCATAATGAGAATTGTCGCGGCTATGCCGAAGATGTAAAGCCCCGAGCCTATCGTCAGACCTATCGCCGCGGTAGCCCAGATACCCGCCGCCGTGGTGATACCGCGGACGACGTTACCGTTCTTGAATATGACGCCCGCACCGAGGAAGCTTATACCGCTGACGACCTGCGACGCTATCCGCGATGTATCTGCTCCCCGCGATCCGAACATCTCCATAATTGCATCGCTCGACATATCGGCAAAGCCGTATTTCGAAACGATCATAAAGAGCGCCGAGCTTATCGCGACGACACAATGCGTACGCACTCCCGCCTCCTTGAGGCGCTTCGATCTCTCAAAGCCCACGACAGCACCGCATAATGCCGAGACTACAAGTCTCAGAAGAAGCTCAAGCGTGAGCTGCCATGTGATGCCGTCAAATTTGAATTCCCAGAAAACCATGATTTCTTTTTCCTCCGTATATATATTCATATATGGAAGCCGGCGAGCCGGCAGAAAGATGAGGTAAGCCGCAGTCAGGGCTTTCGGCGCCCGAAAATCCTGCGGTATATCGCGCGTATCGCCTCCGGGAGGTCGCGCGAGTCTGTTCCGACCGTGATGCTTATATCGTCAGCGCCCCGGTCGATGAGCAGAACTCCTATTTTTGCCTCCGATAGGGCAGAGAATATCTCCGCTCCTGTCTTTGGTGATTCGCCGATCCCACGTCCGACGACCGAGATGAGCGCAACGCCGTCGCGCAACTCGACCGAATCGGGGGAAAGGCTTTCTTTTATTTCTTTAATTACATTTTCTCGGTTTGCATCAAGAGCCTCAGTCGGCACTACGGCACAGATACCGTCAACGCCCGAGGGAAGGTGACCTATCCTTACTCCGAAGCCCTCGAGGATCGAGAAGAGCCGCGCGCAGAAGCCGTGCCTTGCCGAAATATTCTCGGCTCCGAGCCTTATAAGTGTATATCCGCTCTCTCCCGCAAGTCCGATCACGCGTTCACCCTCTCCGTCGGTGTCGGATACGATGAAGGTGCCGGGATCTTCGGGCTTGTAGGTGTTCTTTATGTTAACGGGTATCCCGACCGCGCTGACGGGAAGTATCGCCTCGCCGTGAAGGACCTTTGCCCCGGCGCAGGAAAGCTCGCGAAGCTCGCGGTAGGTTATTTTTCTGATGACGCGCGGCGAATCCACTATTCCGGGATCGGCGGCGAGAAGTCCGCAGACATCGGTAAAATTCTCATAAAGGTCTGCATTTGCCGCCCGCGCGACGATCGCGCCGGTTATATCCGAGCCTCCGCGGGTGAAGGTCTTTATTCTTCCGTCGGGAAGGCTGCCGTAAAATCCCGGTATCACGGCTCTCTTATGTAAGGAGAGAGATGCGCGAAGGCTCGCGTAGGTCTTCGCGCCGTCGAGCCTACCGTCCTCGGTAAAAAAGATTACGTCCGAGGCATCGATAAAGTCAAAGCAGAGAAGATCGGCGAGAAGCCTTCCGCATAGATACTCACCCCGGCTCGCCGCGAAGTCTCTTTCACAGCCGCAGGTCAGTTTTTCTTTGATCAGTCGAAGCTCGGGACACGGATCGTACCCTGTTCCGAGACGTTCGGCGATAGAGAGAAAGCGCTCTTCGATGCTTTTGAAAAGACTTTTGAAGTCCTCTTTTTTTTCTGCCCTTTCGGAACAGTCGTAAAGCATATCCGTGATCTTTCTGTCACCCGGAGAGCGCTTTCCGGGGGCAGACGGAATTATATATCTTCTGGCGGGATCGGCTCTGACGATCGCGGCGACGCGAAGAAAGCCCTCTGCGTCGGCGAGCGAGCTGCCGCCGAATTTTGCCGTTTTGATTTGCATTACCGTCCTCCTTTTCCGCAAACGGTGGAGACAGCCGACACTTTTTTGCCGCTTGCCGTCTCACACTACATCATATGCCGGATGGAGGCACTCTGTCATTCGGAGTCGTAAAAAGTCGAGGACGGATACCTGAAATTCGGGAAAATGCTTTTTTACTATTGACAGAAGATTTCTTCCGTGATATAATAAAATTATAAGGTACCTTATTGTTTTTAAAAGGCGGTGTTCGAAAATGAATAAAGACGAAGAGCTTCTCTTCCTGATTCGCCGTGCGTCGGCGCTGACAAAGCGGAAACCCGGCGGCCATGATCCGAAGAAAACCGGTACTGAGCCTCCGAAGAAGGGAGGAGGACACGGGCATATACTTTCGACCATAGCGGAAAACGACGGAAAGAGTCAGCAGGAGCTTGCCGCACTGCTCGGGATAAGACCGCAGTCGCTTTCGGAGGCTCTCGCCTCACTTGAGGAAAGGGAGTATATCGTGCGTCGGCAGGGCGAGGGTGACAGGCGCAAAACGCTCGTTTTCATCACCGAAAGCGGCAGGGCAAAAAACGATGAGCTTTCGGCTCTGCGAACCTCAAGGGCAGAGAAGCTGTTTTCATCTTTGACCGAAGAGGAGAAGGATATACTTGCCGGACTGCTTTCAAAGCTGCCCGATATGACTGAATAAGACATTATACACCAAAACGCGTGATAAATCAAGGCTTTTGCCGTAAAAAATAAAGGAGGACAGCGAGCGTATGGGACCGGGAGGATTTATGCCGCAGAGATATGATTATGAACGGGTCGCACCGCCGAAGGGCTTTCGCGATCTGCCGAGATATTTAAAGGAGCTGTTCGGAGGCTTCTTCTTCCGCTATTTTTATATTTTCGGACTTGTATGGAAGACGGGGCCATGGATACTCATAGTAATGGCTCTGATAGCTATCTTTCAGGGCGTTATGCCGGTCGTTCTGTCAAGCATTTCAAAGAACGTTATAAACAATCTTCAGGATATATACGGTGCGGGAAGCGAGTCACAGGGCTTTGCGGGCTTTGCCGCGACGGCGGTCATGTCACTGCTTCTGTCTCTTTTCGCCTGTCGTATCCTTAACCGCGTGGTATCGACGCTCAGCTCGTCGGTGGCACGAATTGCCGGGGAAAAGGTGGTTATGGAGACAAGGCTCCGAATAATGGAGAAGGCGAAGAATCTCGACCTTGCCTCTTTTGATATTCCCGGCTTTTACGAGAAGCTCGAGAACGCAAACCGCGAGGTCGGCAACCGCCCGATCTCTATAATAAACGCGACCTTCAACATCATCAGCACGACGATAGAGCTTATCGGATATATAGTGATCCTTGCGACAGCCCCCGGAATGTGGTGGGCAACGCTCGTTATTGTCGCCGTTTCGATCCCTTCGGCGATAATAAACTTTATTTACAGGAGGAAGAATTTCAACTATATCCGTCATCGCTCGAAGGATCGCAGACAGATGAACTATTATTCGGGGCTTGCGGTTAACAAGGACCTTGCTAAGGAAGTCAGAATGTTCGGGCTTGCAGATACCTTTATCGGGAAGTACAAGGACACCTTTGCACGGTATTATGCGGGCCTCAGAAAGCTTATACTTCACGAGAGCTTCTGGCATATAGCGGTGGTGCTCGTTTCCGCGGCGACGAACTGCTTCTTCTATGTTATGATCGCGATGAATGTATTCTCAGGCGCGATAAAGCTCGGAGATTATACCTTCTATACCGGTGCGATAGGCTCTATTGCCTCGGCTGTGACGAGCCTTATAAGCATTTCGGCTAATATTTATGAGGGCACGCTGTTTATCGACAACCTGATCTCTTTTATGAAGGAAAAGCAGACGATCCTTCCGAAAAACCCGAAAAATCCCGAGCACGTGACGCACAATACTTCACATACGATAGAGTTTAAGAACGTCAGCTTCCGCTATCCGGGAGCCGAGCGTTATGTGCTGAAGAATATAAACCTCACCTTCAGACCGGGCGAAACGGTCGTGCTTGTGGGGCTG
>CALYSG010000134.1 GCA_945485605.1 uncultured Clostridia bacterium | reverse complement strand
GCCGACGGCAAGCTTCTGACCGAAGAGACGGCTGTAATTGACTATATAAAGAATAACTTTGTTCGTGTATGGACCGTCAAGCTTACTGTCGGCGGAGAGAGTGACCGTGAACAGAAGAGGGAAGAGGCTGAGTTGCTCGAATGGATAATGAAGACCGATTTTACGGTTTCGGAAAATTGCGATCTGTTTAAAGAAAAGCTCGGTATTACCGTAGCAACCGAATCAAACAAGAATCTTCGCAGTTTCTACAACCGTATAGTTTCGGCTGACAGTGCACAGGCAAAGATGAAGGTACTTATCGGAAGTAAATACAATTCCGATAACTATATGACTACGCTCCACGGGTACTATTTTACCTACGGAGAATATTTTGAGGAATTTGAGAAGGCGGCATTTGATCTTGACGAGGGAGAGGTCAGCGGGATCGTTGCTTCCGGAGATGCATATTATATCATTATGCGCCTGGCTCTTGAGGGTGACTATATTAATGAGGCGTATGATACGCTTAATTATCAGTACCAGTATTCCTATGTCAACAGGATGATAGACAGTAGAAAAGCCGAGCTGTCATTCACTCCCGACGGGACGGTATTGATCCCGGGTTATATAGGGTGATGTTATGAGAAAAAGTATTGTCTTGCTTGCAGCTCTGTTGCTTGCCGTATCAGTGGCTCTCGTTTCGTGTTCGGATTATTCCGCTATAGAGCCGACAGAGGAGGAAAACAGGCTTGTTGCCATCGCAGACGGCTACGCAGTTCGCTACGATGAATTCCGTTATATCGTGCTCGCCAACCGTGCGCTGATAGAGAATTCCGAATCACCGGATCTTTCGGACGAAGAGGCAAAGGATCGCTACCGTGCCCGTCTGAACGAGGCTGTGCTTTCGGGGATCAGACATAATGCTTCTGTCCGTTCGCTCCTCTCCGGCGGAGGACACAGCCTTGACAGCCTTGCAGGGACCGAAGATGAGACTGTGAAAGCACTTATTGATGAGTGCGGGGGAAAGAAAGGCTATATTGCCTATCTTAAGGAGAATAACCTGACCGACAGACTTGTCAGGCAGAATCTTAGGATCGCGGCGGCTGAAAACGAGCTTATGTATATTCTTAACGACCTCAGTATTTTCGACCAATATTTCTCGTTCGACTTTACTCAGCTCGATTCCGACCGCTCGGTCTACTATAAAGCGCTTGAGTTTATCTATACATCCGATATTTATGTGAAGTTTGAGTATATAGCATATGGTGAGGAAGTCGGTGATCGCGAGGCACTTGCGGATAAGGCGATATCTGAACTCAACGGCGGTGCGACAATGGAGACGCTCGCAGACGGAAAGAAATCGACCTATTATTCCGGATCTTATGTAAAGGGCGAATGTAACGGTGAATTCTTCAATAATGTATTGAGTACCGAGGAGGGGCAAATTTCGACGTTTGAGGTCGGAGGAACCCTTTATGTTCTCAGAAGGCTTTCGATAATGCAGGACGTGAACCTCGGTTGCCGCGACATAATTATGAAATACGTAAGGATTCTGACTCTTGAATATATCGACGGCTACGCCGCGAAGATCAGTATGGATTACACGGATTTCGGAAAATCGCTTGACATACTTGAAATAAAATGAGACAAAGAAGAAGAAAATATCGCTCTCAGTCGCCCGAGGAAAAGCTCAGACTGCGTGTTGCGCTTATCTGGACGGGCGCGGCGGTCGGTGCGCTGTTTCTCGCGCTCCTGATCGGAAATATCCTCGGCAGAGTTGCCGACGGTATGCCTGAGGGCAGCTCGGGGAGCGCGACACCGCTTTACAAATACGAATCCGGCGACGTTCCGCCGATCGACGCGGTGTATATGAGACTCTCGGGACAGAGTGACGATACTTTTTTTGCCGAGTCCGACCTTTTGCCTGTCGGCACCAAGGCAGTCTCACTCTGCCTGAAAAGCGGAGCATATCCGGATTACCGTTCGGAGGTGTGCTTTGCGTTGACGGGGAGTTACGGCGGTTCGGTAAATCTGAAGAGTGCCGTTGATACGCTCAAAAAAAGGGGACTATATGTCAGTTGCTTTCTCGTCTCCTCGGTTTCAGGAGATAAAGAGGGCTACATTCTTGACGCTGTAATCGAATACGAGGCGGATATCATTCGTGAGGCATTCTCATCGGGAGCTGACGAGGTTATACTTGTCGGTGCACCGATCGACAGAGAAGGAATGGCAAGGGTATCTGAGGTATGCAAGAAGGTCAGGGAATCGGTAAAGGAGGCAAGGATAGGAGCGGCGGTCAGCTGCGGAAGCCTTTCGACCTGTGAAAATATAGGATACGTTATTGATACGTATATGTCATTTGCCGATGTATTCTGCCTTGACGCATCCGGCGGAGGTGAAGAGAGCTTCGTAAGTGAGCTCGAGTATTATTTTAAAAATTTCCCGATAAGACTGCTTATCTCGGACGGCGGAAACGACGATCGCGAGGCAAGAGTATCACGGCTCAGGTCACTTGGGATCACAAATATACAGTCGGTCGGACGTTCATCGTCGGTCGGAGGGAATGTCGGTTGAAAATTTCCGGAAACATTTTTACGCTCGTGCATAGAATGAAGTGTAAATAATGTTTCCGGAGATTTTATATATGAACGGTTTAAAGGTTTCATTGCTCGGCGGCGACCTTCGGCAGGCGGCGCTGGCGGGCTTTATGGCACGTAACGGAGCAGACGTAAGGGTGTTCGGTATTTCACCGCTCTGTCTGCCGGATGGTATTACTGTCTGCCGGGATATCGAATGTATAACAGAGGCGGCAGAGGTCGTGATACTTCCGCTTCCCGTATCGGGTGACGGTATATATCTTAACTGCCCTCTTGACGGTCAGACGCCGCCGGTAAGGCTCGGTGATATTTTCAAACTATGCCGCGAAAAACGCGTTTTCGGCGGAAGATGTTCGCCGGCAGTGAAGAAGAGAGCCGAAGAGCTTGGCGTTACTCTAACCGATTATTTCGATTCGGAGGAGCTTAAGATAGCAAACTCGGTGCTTGCCGCAGAAGGCGCGCTTTCGGTCGCGATGAATGAGCTTAAGGTATCCGTTTTCGGTTCGAGAAGTGCCGTGGTAGGTTACGGAAGACTCGGACGTGCGCTCGTGCCAATGCTTCGGTCACTCGGATCACGCGTAACTGTCGCGGCGAGAAAGAGCACCGATCTTGCGTGGGCGGAGACTTTCGGATGTGATACTCTTAAGCTGACCGTTACCGACGGCAAAAGCAGCGTTGTATCATTATCCACGGGTTATGACGTGATATTCAATACCGTTCCTTACTGGCTGTTTGATGCGGATGTACTGGCTGAGTTCGGCGGAAGTGACGATTGTCCCATAATAGACCTTGCCTCAGCTCCCGGCGGGGTGAATATGGGAGCTGCCGAACGTCTCGGTATAAAGGTGATAAAGGCTCTGTCACTTCCGGGGCGTTATGCTCCGTACAGCGCGGGGAAGATCATCGGCGAGTGCATAATGAATATTATTGATAAGGAGAAATGATATGGTCGGTTATGCGTTCTGCGGGTCATACTGCACGATAGGTCAATCGCTGTCGGTGATGAGCGGACTGAGATCGAGCGGTTTTGACATTCTTCCGATAATGAGCGACAATGTGTATCTTCATAACACGAGATTTTTCAAAGCCGAAGATCTCAGAAAAAAGGTCACGGATATTTGCGGCAGAGAAATAATCCATACAATAGTAGATGCCGAGCCGCTCGGACCCGCGGTGAAGCTCGACGCACTGTTGATAAGCCCCTGCACGGGAAATACTCTCGCCAAGCTCGCTTGCGGTATAACGGATACACCGGTCTGCATGGCAGCTAAGGCCCACCTTCGTGCCGACCGACCTTTGCTTATAGCACTTTCAACCAACGATGCGCTGTCGGCAAACCTGAAAAATATCGCCGTTATGCTCGAAAAAAAGAGCGTTTACTTCGTTCCGATGAAGCAGGATGCACCTGAGGCAAAGCCTCACTCACTGTCGGCTTGCTTTGAGCTTATTCCCGAAGCTCTTGCTGCTGCACTCCGCGGAGAGCAGATGAAGAAGCTCTTTCTCTGAATAGTTAACAGTAAATTCATATATAAAGCCTCTGTTCGTGTTACAATTTAACGGTAAACGAACGGAGGTTTTTGCTTTTAT
>CALYSG010000133.1 GCA_945485605.1 uncultured Clostridia bacterium | reverse complement strand
GATATTGTCTCCGGGTGAAGTCTTTACCTTTCAGTGAATAATCCGCGAGTCAGGGGTGCGGGCACTGCCCGCGGGTGCAGGCTCGGCCTGCCCTTCCTGTTGACAATTCGTGCAAAACGTTGTATAATAAAGGGTAAACTGTTGGCGGGATCCCGCCGGAAGGAAGCTTTCGATGACCCGAAAGCTGTGGTTGAATATGAAAATAGGCTTTGTTTCTCTCGGCTGTCCGAAAAATCAGACAGATACCGAGGTAATGCTTCACGAGCTTCTCGAAGCGGGCTACGAGATCGTCGCAGACGAGACCGAGGCTGACATCGCGATCGTCAATACCTGCGCCTTCATCGAAAGCGCAAAGCGCGAGTCGATCGACGCGATCCTCGACCTTGCATGGCTGAAGGAGCACAAGAATCTTAAATCAATAATAGTCGCCGGCTGCCTTGCCGAGCGCTACCGCGACGAGATCTTCGACGAAATGCCCGAGGTCGACGCTATAATAGGAGTCGGAAGCATTCACAGCGTTCTCGACGCCGTTCGCGCCTGCGAGAAGAAGCAAAACGCGCACTTTTCCTCCTATGAGCCGAAGGAGCAGGTCTGCCTCGGCGGTGACCGCGTCCTCACCGGAAACGGATTCTCGACCTACCTTAAGATCGCCGAAGGTTGCGACAACCGGTGCGCCTACTGCGCGATCCCCTCGATAAGGGGACGCTTCCGCAGCCGCACGATGGAGGACATCATCGCCGAGGCAAAACAGCTCGACGCGCTCGGCGTGAAGGAGCTCAATATCGTGGCGCAGGACATCACGCGCTACGGCATCGACCTCTACGGCAAATACTCGCTCGCACCTCTCCTTCATAAGATCACGGAGGAAACGGATATCCCGTGGATAAGGCTCCTTTATTGCTACCCCGACAAGATCACCGACGAGCTTATTGCCGAGATCCGCGACAACGAAAAGATCCTTAAGTATGTCGACCTTCCGATCCAGCACATATCGGATCATATGCTGAAGTCGATGAACCGCCACGGCGACGGCGCGCTCGTCAGAGATACGGTAAGGCGCCTTCGCGAAGCTATCCCCGGTATTACTCTGCGCACGACGCTTATCGTGGGATTCCCCGGTGAGACCGAGGAGGACTTCCTTGAGCTCGCCGAATATGTGAAGGAGACAAGGTTTGAGCGGCTCGGTTGCTTCACCTACTCGCGCGAGGAGGACACGCCGGCTTACGACTTCCCCGATCAGATAGACGAACAGGTCAAGAACGACAGAATGGATATGATCATGCGCGAGCAGCTCGCAATAAATGCCGAGAACAACGAAAAGCTCATAGGCAAGACGATCCGCGTCCTCTGCGAGGACTGGGACGCCGTCGGCGAGATCCACTACGGACGCTCGGCAGCCGACGCGCCGGACATAGACGGCAAGGTCTACTTCACCTCGCCCGTAAGAGTCGCGCCCGGCTCCTTTCTTGACGTGAAGGTGAAAAAGGTCCTTGATTATGACCTTGTCGGCTCCGCCGTTATGAAAAATGCCCGAGAGTTGGAGGTGTGAACCTGAAAATGTCAAAATTTAAGCTCAATCTGCCGAATTATCTGACTCTGTTCCGCTTCTTCATGGTTCCCGTACTGATCCTTGAGATGTATTTCATACCCGATTCGCACTGGATCGTCAGAAACTGTGTCGCGGCGGGGATATTCCTTATCTGCTCGCTGACCGACCTGTTTGACGGGAAGATAGCGAGAAAGTATAACCTTATCACCGATTTCGGAAAATTTCTCGACCCCTTGGCTGATAAATTCATAGTCATAAGCGCTATGACCATGATATTTTACCTTGATTTTTATAAGCATCTGCGGTCGTTCTTCGTCTTTGTGTTTATCGTCGTAATGCTCCGCGAGTTTGCCGTGACGGGGCTGAGGCTCCTGATCTCAAATAAGGGCGTCGTACTTCCCGCGAAGCCGCTCGGAAAGATAAAGACCGCGCTCCAGATGACCTTCATCATGACGGCGCTGCTCGAGCCGGTCATTTACCGTTGCTTCGGAATTCTGCCCTGTATTGAGGGGAGCACCGAGTTCCTTTCGGTATATCCGCCGCTGACGCTGCTCACGATGGCGGGTGCCTTCGTGTTCACGCTCTGGTCGGGGATCGACTACTTTGTCTCCTGCGGGAGCTATATCGACCCCGAGAAGTAATTCAAAGCAAAAAATAAGCAAAATGTGTGGGGGGCTTTCCCGAAAGAAAGCTCCCCACAAGAAATTTTATTTAATTTGATCTTTACTGCGCGGCGTCAACGATAGCGGCGAACTTTTCGGGAACGAGCGACGCGCCTCCGATAAGACCCCCGTCAACATCGGGCTTCGCGAGCAGCTCGGCGGCGTTCTTTTCATTCATCGAACCGCCGTACTGGATCGTGACCGTCTCGGCTGTTGCCTCGCCGTAGATCTCGGCAAGAGTCGCGCGGATGACCGCGATGGTCTCCTCCGCCTGATCGGGCGTGGCGGTAAGACCGGTGCCGATCGCCCAGACGGGCTCGTAGGCTATGATGACGTTCTTAAGCTCTGCTGCGGTGATATCGGCAAGGTCGAGCTTTGTCTGCATTGCGACGACCTCGTTCGTGATACCCGCAAGTCTCTGCTCCTTGACCTCACCGAGGCAGAGGATTACCTTCATTCCCTCGGCAAGAGCCGCCTTCGTGCGAAGGTTTACCGTGTAATCGGTCTCGGCAAAATACTGACGGCGCTCGCTGTGACCGACGATGACGTAATCAACGCCGACGGCGCGGAGCATCTTTGCGGAGACCTCTCCCGTGTAGGCTCCCTTTTCGGCGAAGTGGACGTTCTCAGCTCCGATATGGATGTTCGAGCCCTCTGCCGCCGCCTGAGCCGCCGCGATGGTGACGTAAGGCGCACAGAAGACTATGTCGCAGTTATCCTTGCCCGCGACAAGGGGCTTGACCGCGTTGATAAACGAGGTCGCCTCGGCAGGCGTGAAGTTCATCTTCCAGTTACCGGCGATGACTGTTCTTCTCTTTGCAGTATTCATGGTATTTGTACCTTCTTCCGATTATTTGTCGAGCAGGCAGGCAATTCCCGGCAGCTCCTTACCCTCAAGGAATTCAAGCGAAGCGCCGCCGCCGGTCGAAATGTGAGTCATCTTGTCGGCAAAGCCGAGTCTTTCCACTGCTTCCGCGCTGTCGCCGCCGCCGATGATCGAAACGGCGCCCGACTCAGCGACTGCCTTTGCGACGGATTCGGTTCCGGTCGCAAAATTCTTCCATTCGGAAACTCCCATAGGACCGTTCCAGACGATCGTTCCGGCACCCTGGATCGACTTGGCGAAGAGCTCCTGCGTCTTGTCGCCGATGTCAAGTCCCATCCAGCCGTCGGGGATAGAATCGGAGTATATTCTCATAAAGGTGGTGTCTTCCTTATACTCTCTGCCGATGATGTTGTCGACGGGAAGGAGGAAGTTTACTCCGCGCTCGCGGGCCTTGTCCATCATTTCCTTAGCCATGTCGAGCTTGTCGTACTCGCAGATCGAGGTTCCGACCGAGTTGCCCTTCGCCTTGAAGAAGGTATACGCCATACCGCCGCCGATGACGAGGGTATCGACCTTCTCTATAAGGTTATTTATAACGCCGATCTTGTCGGAGACCTTCGCACCGCCGAGAATGGCGACGAAGGGACGGGCGGGGTTCTCGAGAGCCTTGCCCATGACAGAGATCTCTTTCTGAATGAGGTATCCGCATACGGCGGGGAGATAAGCGGCAACACCTGCGGTCGAGGCGTGCGCTCTGTGGACGGCGCCGAAGGCGTCGGAAACGAAGATCTCCGCAAGGCTCGCAAGCTCTTTTGCAAACTCGGGATCGTTCTTCTCTTCCCTCTTATCAAAGCGGGTGTTCTCAAGGAGCATGACCTCGCCCTCTTTGAGGTTCGCGGCGAGAGCCTTTGCATCGGGGCCGACGGTGTCCTTTGCAAGCGGGACATTAGCGCCGAGAAGCTCCGCAAGGCGGGCTGCCACGGGTGCGAGGGTGTACTTCATATTGACTTCGCCCTTCGGCTTGCCCATATGCGAGCAGAGAATTACCTTCGCATTGTGCTCCATAAGGTATTTGATGGTGGGGATAGCGCCGACGATTCTCTTGTCGCTCGTGATAACGCCGTCCTTGATCGGAACGTTGAAGTCACAACGGACAAGAACCTTCTTACCGGATACGTCGATATCCTCTATTGTTTTCTTGTTGTAGTTCATAGGTGTGCTTCCTTTCACAAAAATTGTCATCATATACTATACCACAAATTCTTCCTTTTATCAATAGTCGATGTGAAAATTTTGTCATTCTTCGCACACTTTTCTCGTGT
>CALYSG010000132.1 GCA_945485605.1 uncultured Clostridia bacterium | reverse complement strand
TCCACTTTAATGTAGATACTATGGAGAGAATGGAGATAGTCCGGGATCTGCGCCTCGGTGTTTTCGATGTTCTTGTCGGTATAAACCTTTTGCGTGAGGGCCTCGACCTGCCGGAGGTCTCGCTGATCGCAATACTTGATGCCGACAAGGAGGGTTTC
This sequence comes from uncultured Clostridia bacterium, assembly GCA_945485605.1. Taxonomy (GTDB): domain Bacteria; phylum Bacillota; class Clostridia; order Oscillospirales; family CAG-272; genus RGIG3994. Next base: position 4,215 of record CALYSG010000132.1, on the reverse strand, counting down.
CTACGCGCCGAGACCTCGCTGATCCAGACGATAGGTCGTGCCGCACGCAACGAAAACGGAAAGGTCATAATGTATGCCGATACAATTACCGGCTCTATGGCTCGCGCCATATCCGAGACCGAGCGTCGACGCGGAATACAGGACGCCTATAACAAGGCGCACGGGATCGTTCCGAAGACGGTAAAGAAGGGAATCAGAGATCTCATTGAGCTTGGATCGTCAGATCCGGATGAGAGCAACGGAAAATCACGTGCAAAATCCCAAAAAAAGATGTCGGTTAAGGATAAAAATGCACTTGCCGACCGACTTGAGAAGGAAATGAAGGAGGCGGCACGCCAGCTTGAATTCGAGAAGGCTGCCTTCCTGCGCGATAGGATAAAGGAACTCAGAAATCAGAAATAACGGAGACACTATGTCAAAAGAAATCATTGTCCGCGGTGCGCGGGAAAATAATCTGAAAAATATAGACCTTACTATACCGAGGGACAAGCTGATAGTCTTCACCGGGCTTTCCGGTTCGGGAAAGACCTCGCTCGCTTTCGACACGATATATGCCGAAGGGCACAGGCGCTTCGTCGAATCTCTCTCGTCATATGCACGTATGTTCATAGGTCAGCTCGACAAGCCCGACGTTGACAGCATAGAGGGACTTTCACCCGCGATCTCGATCGATCAGAAAACAACATCAAAGAATCCGCGATCCACGGTCGGTACCGTGACCGAGATATACGACTATCTTAGGCTTCTTTACGCAAGAGTCGGCGTGCCTCACTGCCCGGTCTGCGGCAAGGAGATAAGACAGCAGACCCCCGACAGCATAATTGACAGAGTAATGGCGCTCGAAGAGGGAACGCGTTTTATGATCCTTGCTCCGATAGTAAGAGCGCAGAAGGGTATGCACGAAAAGGTCCTCTCAGATGCGAGAAAGAGCGGATATGCCCGCGCGCGTATCGACGGCTCGGTCTACGATCTCACCGAGGAGATAAAGCTCGATAAGAATATCAGACACAGCATAGAGGTGGTTGTCGACCGTCTCGTGCTGAAGGAGGGTATACGCTCAAGGCTCGGGGATTCTGTCGAGACGGCGCTCGGGCTTGCAGACGGGCATATGCTCGTTGTGACCGTTCCGCGTGAGAACGGGGGCGAGCCGCAGGAGCTTGAATTTTCGACTCACTACGCCTGTGAGGAACACGGGATATCCTTCGGCGAGCTTGAACCGAGGATGTTTTCCTTCAATAATCCTGCCGGAGCCTGCTCCGAATGTGCCGGTCTCGGCGTACACAGAAGGATAGACCGATCAAAGATCATACCCGATCCTTCGCTGACGATAAGGGAAGGTGCTATCGCAGTTAACGGCTTCAAGTCTATGGACGAGGATACGTGGAACGGTCCGCTCTTTTCGGCGGTCGGTGCGGCACACGGTTTTGACATCGATACACCGATAGAGAAGTTCTCTCCGGAGGCTCTCGATGCCCTTATGTACGGCACGGGAGATGAGGAATACACCGTAACGCGATATTTTGAGAAGAAAGCTAAAAAGCAGGTAATAAAGTTCCGCGGCATAATAGGAATGATAGAAGACCGTATGAAGATGGGCATGAGCGAATACTACGAGGACCTTGTGGAAGAAGTCGATTGCCCGAAATGCCATGGAAGGCGACTTAACGATACCGTGCTCGCCGTGACCGTTCACGGTAAGAATATCGACGAATTCTGCTCGATGCCTGTCGGAAGGCTCGTTGATTTCGTTGAGGAGATGAAAGAAAGCTTTACCGACAGCGAAATGATAATCGCACGCGAGGTGATAAAGGAGCTTCGCTCGAGGCTCAGCTTCCTTCGCAGTGTGGGACTTTCTTATCTGACCCTGAACCGTCGAGCGGGAACGCTTTCGGGCGGTGAGGCACAGAGGATAAGGCTCGCGACGCAGATCGGAAGCTCTCTTGTCGGAGTGCTTTATATACTTGACGAGCCGAGCATAGGGCTTCATCAGCGCGACAACGGGAAGCTGATAAAGACGCTCAAGGATCTTCGCGACCTTGGTAATACCGTGATCGTCGTCGAGCACGACGAGGAGATGATGGAGAGCGCAGATCATATCGTAGATATAGGTCCGGGCGCGGGTATTCACGGCGGAAGGGTCGTCGTTTCCGGCACACCCGACGAGGTACGCGCCTGCCCTGACTCCGTGACGGGAGCTTATATGTCCGGAAGGCTGAAGATCACCGTTCCCGAAACCCGCCGGCAGGGAAACGGACACTTCCTTACGGTGTACGGTGCCGCGGAGCATAACCTTAGAAATATTGACGTGAAGATCCCGCTCGGATGTTTCGTCTGCGTTTCGGGTGTGTCGGGCTCCGGTAAGTCATCGCTTGTCAACGGAATAATTTATCCTTACCTTGCCGCAAAGCTCAACCGCGCACTGACAAAGCCCGGTAAATTTGACCGAATTGAGGGAACTGAGGCACTTGATAAGGTCATCTGCATAGATCAGAGTCCCATAGGGCGTACGCCGCGCTCGAATCCGGCGACCTACACGGGGCTTTTCGGAGATATAAGGTCACTCTTTGCTTCGACACCCGAAGCTAAGGCGCGGGGATACTCGGCGGGACGCTTTTCATTCAATGTTAAGGGCGGAAGGTGCGAAGCCTGCGAGGGTGACGGCGTGAAGAAGATCGAGATGCACTTCCTCTCCGACGTGTACGTTACCTGCGACGTCTGCCATGGCAAGCGCTATAACCGAGACACCCTTGATATTAAATATAAAGGTAAGAATATATTTGATGTGCTCGATATGACGGTCGAGGAGGGCATGAACTTCTTCTCCGATCTGCCGAAGCTGTATAAGAAGCTCGCGACGCTTTACGACGTTGGACTCGGTTATATAAAGATCGGTCAGTCATCTACGACGCTTTCGGGCGGCGAAGCGCAAAGGATAAAGCTCGCCACCGAGCTTTCAAAGCGCGATACCGGAAGAACGCTGTATATTCTCGATGAGCCGACGACGGGGCTTCACACCGCCGATGTAGCGAAGCTGATCGGGATCCTTCAGAGGCTTTGCAATGCCGGGAACACCGTTCTCGTCATAGAGCATAACCTCGATGTGATAAAAACAGCGGACTATATCATCGATCTCGGACCCGAGGGCGGAGATATGGGAGGAAGCCTTGTAGCCTGCGGTACGCCCGAAGAGGTTGCTCAATGCAAATATTCATATACGGGTGTATATATTCGGAAAAAACTTGAAAAAAATTGAAAAATATTCGAAAAGCCCCTTGACAAGTGCGTTTTTATGCGCTATAATATGCGCGTTGAAACAAAAAATCATTTGTCAAGGAGTTTTATCTATGAAAAAAGTAATCAGTATCGCACTCGCACTCATCATTTTGTTCGCCATGTCCGCCGTTTTCTCTTCCTGCGGTGAAACACAGAAGGAGCTCATCGTTTACACCGAATCCGGATTTGCTCCGTGGGAATTCACCGAGAAGGGCAAGGACGATCTTATTGGCGTTGATATGGAGATCGCAAAGTACATCGCAAACAAGTACAATTACAAGCTCAATGTCATCGACGGCCCGTTCGATTCGATAGTCGCGGGCATCGATGAAGACAACGCTCTCGGTATCGCGGGTATTTCGTGGAACGCTGACCGTGCAAACGCAGTTGAGTTCTCGAAGTTTTACTGGTGCGACGCTTTCCAGGCTGTTGTTTACCTGAAGTCATCCAACCCGACGCTCGTCGACGGTGCTTTCGCGGTTTCCAACTTCGAAGGCAAGAGCGTTACCTACCAGACCGGTACGACCAGCCAGATCACCATAACCGAGAACAAGGATAACTGGAAGATCAAGGATTCGAAGGACTTCTCCGAAGTTCTCGCGGCGCTCGAGGCTGTAAAGGGCAGCAATGACAAGTATCTTATCGTTGATTCGCAGGTAGCCGCTCAGCTCGTAGCCGCAAATCCCGACTTCGCGTATGCCGCTATCGAGGGACTTGACGCAGAGCAGTACGGCATCGTAGCGAAGAAGGGCAACACCGAGCTTATCGCAAAGGTCAACGCGGCTCTTGACGAGCTTCTCGTAAAGGGCAGCGACGGAAAGAACCAGATCGAAAAGTGGTTCGATCAGTATTCGGCAATAGCTCCCGAGGACTGAAATACAGTATGTGAAAACGGTATCCGGAAGGCGCATAAAGCGCCCTCCGGTTTTCCGATATATAAAA
>CALYSG010000131.1 GCA_945485605.1 uncultured Clostridia bacterium | reverse complement strand
GAATAATTGCAATATAATAATTATATTATTTTACTTCCGAAAGGACTTTATTTATGGCAGGGAACAATGACAAAAAAATGGTCGAGCAGATCACATCAATGGATGTTGATTTTGCCCAATGGTACACTGACGTAGTAAAAAAAGCCGAACTCGTCGATTATTCGGGCGTCAAAGGTTGCATGGTCATAAGACCTTACGGATATGCGATTTGGGAAAACATTCAGCACGACCTTGACGCGCGATTCAAAAAACTCGGGCACGAAAACGTATATATGCCTATGTTTATACCCGAGAGCCTTCTTCAGAAGGAGAAGGATCATGTCGAGGGCTTCGCTCCCGAATGCGCCGTCGTTACGGTCGGAGGGCAGACGCAGCTTGCCGAACGTCTGATAGTAAGACCTACCTCGGAGACTCTTTTCTGCGAACATTACAAAAATATAATCCATTCCTACCGCGATCTTCCCAAGCTCTACAATCAGTGGTGCAATGTCGTTCGTTGGGAAAAGACAACGCGCCCCTTCCTTCGCACGTCGGAATTCCTTTGGCAGGAAGGTCACACTATGCACGAGACCGAGGAAGAAGCACGCGAGGAGACACTCCGTATGCTTAAATGCTATGAAGACTTCTACCGCGAAACTCTTGCCATTCCCGCTGTCGTCGGACGCAAGACCGAAAAGGAAAAATTCGCCGGAGCTATGGAGACCTACACGATAGAGCCTATGATGCACAACGGCGTGGCGCTTCAGGGCGGCACCTCACATTATTTCGGCACGGGATTTGCAGAGGCGTTCGGCATCACATATACCGACAGGGAAAACAAGGTCAAATACCCTCATCAGACCTCCTGGGGAGTTTCGACACGCATGATAGGCGCTATCATTATGACTCACGGTGATGATAACGGGCTTATTCTTCCTCCCGGTGTCGCACCGATACAGGTTGCTATCATCCCGATAGCACAGCATAAGGAAGGCGTTCTCGATGCAGCCGCTAAGGTGCGCGACAGACTTTCGGACAAGTTCAGGGTAAAGCTCGACGATTCCGACAACTCGACCGGCTGGAAGTTTGCACAGTACGAGATGAAGGGCGTGCCGGTAAGGCTTGAGCTCGGTCCGCGCGACATAGAAAACAACTCATGCGTTCTCGTAAGCCGAGTCAGCCGCGAAAAGAAGATTGTATCGCTTGACAATATCGAGGAAGAAGTCGCCGAGGCGTTGCGTTCGGTACACGACGAGCTTTACGAACGGGCAAAAAAGAACCTTGCGGATAAGACAAGAGACGCGCACAGCTATGAGGAATTCCTTGACATAGCGGCAAATCATCCCGGATTCATACGCGCTATGTGGTGTGGCGATTCGGCTTGCGAGGATAAGCTGAAGGACGTCACGGGAGGCGTTAAGTCCCGTTGCATTCCTTTTAACGAGGAACATATCGGAGACACCTGTGTCTGCTGCGGAAAACCCGCAAAGCACATGGTAGTCTTTGGCAGACAGTACTGATCCGAACAAAAAAATAAACCCGAATTACGGAGGTGAGGGCGATAGTCGCGTTTATCAAGGACAAACTCAGACAGATCGACCCTCTCCTCTTTGTCTGTACATCAATTTTGTCTCTGCTCAGCATCACGGTGCTGATCGGGGCACGTGACAGCGACTACGGCGGTACAAGGACGATACTTATGCAAGCGGCGATGACCGTCGCCGGTATTGTCATAATGATAATATTTGCGAACCTTGACTTTTCGTCTCTTCCGACGCTGTTCTATATTATAGTCTTTATAGGCTCGGTTGGACTCATGGCGCTTCTGTGGACTCCGCTCGGGGAGAGCGCCGGCGAGAACCGCAACTGGATAAAGATCCCGGGACTTACGAGTATTCAGCCGTCTGAATTTGTCAGATTCAGCTTCATTCTCACTTTTTCAAAGCATCTGAGCGTGGTCGGCGACGATATAAACCATCCGAAGCAGCTGATAGGTCTCGCTCTTCATGCCGGAGTTATAGTCGGATTGATGTTGCTCTCCGGAGACCTCGGAATGGCACTCGTTTATATGGGGATCATAGCGGTAATGCTTTACTGTGCAGGTCTGTCGCTATGGTATTTTCTCGGAGGCACGGTACTCCTTGGCGCGGCATTTCCGTTTATATGGGATCACCTTGCCGAATATCAGAAAAAACGGATCATCGTCGGAGTAAATCCCGACATAGACCCGCTTGACAAAGGGCTTCAGCAGATACAGAGCCGCGCCTGCATAGCCGGCGGAGGCATAACCGGGCGAGGCATAAACGGAGCCGGAACATACAAGGAAATGTATGGCTGTCTGACCGATTTCTTCTTTGCGACCTACGCCGAGATGTTCGGGCTTCTCGGGTGCATTGTATTTATAGGACTGCTCGCATTTCTTATAGCAAGGCTCACCGTTCTCGCAAAGAGGAGTCGCGGACTGTTCGGGACCTTTGTATGTGCCGGAGTCATCGGTATGATAGTAGTTCAGTCGATCGAGAATATCGGCATGTGCCTCTGTCTACTTCCCGTCGTAGGCATTACTCTGCCTTTTATGAGTGCCGGAGGATCATCTGTCTTATCAATCTACCTTATCTTCGGGCTTGTCCAAAGCACATTTGAACCAAAAAGCGGATATTGAGTAATAATAAGCCTCCTGCGTCAATATAATGTCAGTGAAAACACACGGATTTATATTGAAACGGGAGGCTTTTATGTTCGTTTATTCAATGCGTGCAAGCACACTCAAATTTTTCGGGATCGTATGCGTTGCGATGGTCTCGCTGATAGCCCTTATTATCCTCGTTCCCACCTTTACACCCGGCGCCGCGGCAGTCCCGACAAAGTCGGACGGAATAAGCTATGACAAGATAAAGAGCAATGACGACCGGATAAACTTTCTTAAGCAATTCGGTTGGGAAGCAAAAGCGGAAGCGGTCGAATCGGCAGAGGTAAAAGTCCCGAACGAATTTGACAAGGTGTTCACTACCTACAATGAGATCCAGAAGCGTCAAGGGCTCGATCTGTCGGGCTACAAGGGCAAAAAAGTTATGCGTTATACCTATGAGATAACGAATTACCCCGACTACAAGGGTACGGTGTACGCGAACCTGATCGTCTATCGCGACAGAATAATCGGCGGTGACATATGCACCGCCGATGTGAACGGTTTTATTCACGGATTTGAGAAGGGATAAGGCTCATTCATCCTCGTCCGAATATACCTTGATCCCCCTAAGGCGACCGGTCTCGCGGAAGCCGTCTATCTTTCCGCGCTGTATAGCGCCGAATATCCTGTATCTTAGTCCCTTATGCTCGCGGTCAAGATCCGCGAGCATTTTCTTAATCTCCTCGCGCTGGGTGTTACCGTCTGCCGGGCACGGGGATTTTTCGACCGGAAGACCGCGATGCGAAGCAAAATATCTGACGTCTTTTTCCGGCATATAAATGAGAGGACGGATAAGGGTTATATCAGACCTTGACAGGTATGTCACCGGACTGAAGCACCCGATCCTGCCTTCAAAATAAAGATTCAGCATAAAAGTATCGACCACATCGTCAAAGTGATGACCGAGGGCGACCTTGTTGCATCCGAGCTCCTTCGCCGCGCTGTGGATCGCTCCGCGGCGCATCTTCGAGCAAAGAGAGCATGGGTTCGATTCTTTCCTCATGTCAAATACCACCTTTGATATCTGAGTCGGCACAATATGTAATTCCACTCCTGTCTCATCGCAAAAAGAAGTAATTGCCGAGTGATCCGCGCCTTCGAATCCCATGTCGATCATAAGACCGAGCAACGAGAATTTTTTTGTGTAAAACTCAGACAGCCTCTTGAGGGCGTAAAGAAGGGTAAGGGAGTCCTTGCCTCCTGATATTCCGACAGCGATTCTGTCACCTTCATTTATCATTTCATAGTCCTCCACGGCGCGGCGGACATAGCTTAAAAGATGTTTTTCTTCATTCATTTAAAAAACCCTCAAAACTGCAATCATCGTAGATTTTTTCGGCATCCTCGGTAAGAACGTTGCGTTCGCGGTAAAGGAAAAGCGGGCGCGTTATCTTAAGCGTCGCATTTCCTTTCAAAGCTTCTGTAAGTATCATGGCGGGGGGGAATTTAGTGTTGTGGTGTACAAAGGTCATAGTCTTCGGTGACAGTCCCGATGCCTTTAACGCGGCAGTAAGATCTGTCAGTCTTTCGGCTCTGAAAACGCAGAAGAATCTGCCTCCCGGCGCAAGTATACGTGAAGCCGCCGAGCAAAACTCAAATATACCGCCGTTCAGCTCATGTCTTGCCGCAGCGCGACTTATGTCGGGCGGAATCTTTCCTGCACCGAACGGGATATAAGGCGGATTGGATATAACTGTGTATACCGGAGAAGGAAAGCTCCCGGTGGTTAGAAAGCGAACATCGGTGCATA